>DNHN01000348.1 GCA_003485825.1 Bacteroidota bacterium
AGATCTGGACAGCCTCTACCGTAAAGAATACCCAGACGAATGGCCAAAAAGATGCGAATTGAAAAATAGCGAAGATAGCAGGGAGCAAACTCGCTACCAACGAACCTATATAAGGTATGTAGTTTAGTACGAATATGATGAAGGCCCAGAGCACAGGGAAGTCCACTCCATAGGCTAACAATATTAAATAACTGATTCCTGCAGTAATTAAACTGACTTCTGTCTTCACAGTAAAGTATTTGTTGACCGCTTTATTGATTCGGCCCACAATACCCATGACATTTTTTCGGTTAGCATCTTTTTTAAAGAGATTATCTAGTTTTTGACTGAAAAAATTCTCTTCAATTAAGAAGAAGATGACGTAGACGATTACTAAGGCAAAGTTGCCAAGCACCACACTAACAGAGTTAAAGACACTAGAGAGAATGGATTGATAGTCTATCCTATCAATAGTCTCCTGTACGTTGACTTCAGGTATATAACTACTGTTCGCTTCTGTGAAGCCCTTAATTTGATCTATGAAAACTTGGAGGTTATCATCGTAACTATCGGCATTCGCGCTAATCAGTTTAACATTAACCGAAACGATCTGATAAACTCCGTAAAGAAGGGATACTGTGAGAATAAAGGCTAAAATACGCTGAATGATACCTGGGAGAGATTTCCCTCTAATCTTAATCCTACCGACATACTTACGCGCTGTACGGATAAGGTACCAAACGACAAGCGCTAAAACGATGGGTTCAAGAAAAGACCTAAAATAGATCAAACCAAAAAAGACTCCAGCGATGATAATCACCCAATAAGAGGCGTTTCTAAGGTTATCTTTAGTTAAGTCTGTTTTCATAGGCTCTTATTCTTCTTAAAGTAAAGAATCTCTTGTGAAAATAAAGGCATAAAAACCTCAAAGATTTTTCAAAAGTCATTGTTAGTCAAAAAGCTATTTTACTATATTTGCACTCGCTTTAAAAAAGCCCGTTGGTCCCTTAGCTCAACTGGATAGAGCAACTGCCTTCTAAGCAGTAGGTTGCAGGTTCGAGTCCTGCAGGGATCGCCATATTTTCAGCGCAACTTATTAAAATTATGGCGCACCCGAGAGGTTTTTCATATCCTGACTACAGCACCATGCATAAACTGGTGTAAGCAATATCAATAACTTACGTATTTGTGGTTCATAATCAAGTGCTGCTTAGGTGATACCCTAGGATATACCATAGCTTCTGTAGTCACTGTACGTGTCTATCTGACAGTATTCCTTATGGTTACTAGTATAGGGGAAGTGATGGTTGGTGAGTGATATATCTCACCATTGGTAAACACCGTTATGCTTATCCTTATCACAATACACAGTACGTGTAATCACAGTACGTGCTAACACCAATTAGTAGGGCATGGGTGTGCCTCATACATATCTATTTATTAATACACTACACTAAACACTGTACGTGCATTGCATAAGCTGTGTGCACTGGTTGGTGTATAGTTAGGGTGATCACTTATAGTGACCCTACCCGTAAGTGATCATGTTTATGCAATTACATGGGGCATGCAGGGGCCATACGGGGGTAGTGCGTTATATGTATACGGGGTGTCACACAGATGGGGGGTGAGGTTTGTGTTGTAAGTTATTTAATAAGATAATGAATTGGCAGTTTATCACTCAATACTACCAATATCTGATAACTTTGAAATAAAGTCGATGGTCTTGTCTGTATCTCTTATAACTCTCTCAAGCGATACTTTTGAAACTCCTAAATCTTTGGCTCTTCGGAGAAGTTCTTTTGCCTTCTCACTATCACCTGCCTCATTTGTACTGAAGGCGTAAAATGCGAGCATCTCGGGAGCAATATCCAAAGCGTCAATATGCGGCTCAACTAGATCGCTGATTTTCTCGTATTCGCCCTGTACATAATACATCGGAATAAGCCGTTTTGTTAAATTCCAGCCGCTGTCATTAGGTTGCAATCTTAAAGCGTTTTCAAAAAATTTCGTTCCTTCTTTCAAATCTCCACATTCAACCCAAATAGTTCCACTAACAATAAAAGTATCCACTGTAGCACCCAAGTCATATGCCTTCTGTGCATATTCTTTTGATAAATCACAGTCCTTAGATCCTAATCTAAACTCTGCTAAAGCTCTTAAATTAAATGCTGTTACGTCTTGATTTTCAGCTATATCTAAGTTTGCAAGACGAATGATTTCGGCCCCGTTTTTTTCCAAGTCAGGCGCAAGCCCTACCGCTCTTTTTAAAAAAAGGTTCCAAGCCTTTACATTATATAATGCGGGGTTACCCGCTCCCATTTGATCTTCTAATAGGTGAACAATATCAGTGTGGTTTTTATATCCATCTGGAGTAAACTTGAACCATTCTTTTCTAGAATTTAAGAACAGTGTCAGTCTTTCGGTAGTTCCATATTTGGCCGCCCAGCTCTTAACTTCTCCACCCTCAACTGCATTAATTTGTAAGTGGGTCAAAATTTTATCGCCAATGCTATCTTGTACTTCAAATATTTGATTTGCTGAAAAATCGACTTTATCTGTCCAAACGACTTTGTTTAGTTTCAAATCCGAAAGCTGCATCTGTATTCGTGATTGATCAGAAAACGTTTGAATCGACCCCCTCACTACGTAGTCAGCATTATACTTTTCTTTAATGAACGGATCTTTTGCCTCTTTTGCTTTTGCATCCATGCTGGTGCTGCTTGAGAGAACACTAATGCGACTATATCGGGAAAGACTTGAAATTAGACTTTCAGTAAAGGCTGGGCTGAGATCATCTGTTGTTGCAGAAGCGCCAAGGTCGTCGAAAGGGTATACTAAAATTACTGGTAGAGATGAGACTACCGCTTTAGAATTCGTTTCATTAGAAACTTGTTCATTTGCGTTTTGTGAAACAGAAACAACGTAACCGCCTAATGCGAGCAGAATAACACAAATAGAAGATATCAAGAGCTTTAGAAAAGTTCTATCACGTTTGATCGTTCTTTTCTGTGAAGGCTCAAGAAGCAGATCAAATGCATGAAATTCGTTTTGTTTTACTTTTTGAATACCCAGATCATTGAAGTCGTACTTAGTCTTTCCTTTGACGTAATCATAAATGACTTTTGAAACCGTAATTCCATTAGTTTGAGCCAATGCCTCCAACCTTGCGGCAATATTTACTCCATCTCCTAATAGATTATCTTTCTCCTTAACAACGTCACCTGAGTTAATTCCAATGCGGAACTCCAATTTTACAGACGTATCGGCAGAGGCATTTCTTTCTTTTATAACCGATTGAAAATCTACCGCACATTCCACAGCTGAAACAGCACTTGGAAACTCCGCTAAGAAAGAGTCTCCACCCGTATTGAACAAACGACCATCGTGCTTCTCAAAAAGGCCTGTGAGAATAGCTTCACATTCACGCAAATTGTGAATGGTTTCGCTTTCATCAGCCTCCATATGTTTACTGTAACCAACAACGTCGGTCGCAAAGATAACAGTAATTTTACGTTCAATTTTTTCTTTAACCATGGTCGCTCACATGTCTCATGGGGGACTTTTACATGCCACTAATAAAACGTCTAGCGTTACTGGTTTTTGGCAGAGCTAAAAGTGAAGACTTCTGTCTGGAAATATTGATTTTTATTCCATTTTATGGTATAACTATACTTGTTGGAAGGTAGTGTAACTGCCCGTATAGGCCACCACACACTTTACATTTTAATCCAACAATCTGCTTAAAATATAGGAGCTTTCTCATGAGCTATCCC
>DNHN01000054.1 GCA_003485825.1 Bacteroidota bacterium
TTTAATACTCGTGGTAGGTGTTTTCTTATACTTTAAATATGAGGAAGAATACGTGCAAAAATCCTGGGGTTACTTTGTTTTATTGACAGGTCTGGCAGCTGGTGTGGCGGCGTTCGGTCATTTAGATATCTTAGCGTTAGGCACACGAGGGTATCTTTTATTTATATCTCGCTTGCTAAACATACTCTCGATGCTTGGATTTGTAAAAGGAGTTTTAGATCATTTTGGCTATACCAATCGAGTGCCTCAACTGGGTAATTATCTATTATTTGCAGGTGTTTTTATCTGGCTTTTTTATTTGAACATCAACTACTTGGGAAGTAAAGAGGCATTTACACCAGTAATTGTGTATGCAGTAATTGGAATGCTGATTATTGGTGCTCCTCATTTTATATTAGCAATTCGAGAAGTCAAGCAGCCATCACTCTTTGTATTGGTAGGCATTTTACTCATGGCAATATCTGCAGTGATATTCAAAGCAATACCAGAAGGTAGCGGAATAAAACCCTCAGATGTTAGCCATATTCTCATCGCATTCTCCTTAGTATCGCTTACCTTAGGATTTAAAAAAACGTTACCTTAAATGAAAGTAAAACCTACCTTCCTTCTTGCTATTCTTTTACTAAGTAATTTTATCTATGCTCAAGATCAGGCAGATGATAAGGGTGACTCACTAGTGATTCGTTCTATTTTTGATGAAGCGTTAATGAATGGTGAAAGTTATAGTCACCTTAACTACCTGTGCAAGAAGATAGGAATGCGGATAACAGGTAGCCAAGCTGCAGAAGATGCTGTGGTATGGTCTAAAAGTGTGGTAAAAGAGTATGGCGTCGACAGCGTATATGTTCAGAGCGTAGAGGCTGAGCATTGGGTTAGAGGAGATAAGGAGTTGGTAGCTATTAGTGACGAGGGGATTTTACCACTCCATGCATGCGCATTGGGTGGATCTGTAGGTACGGATGGAGTGCTTGAGGCTGATGTGGTAGAAGTAAGTGGTATAGAAGAATTAAAAGCGTATGGTGTGGGAGAACTTGAAGGGAAGATAGTCCTCCTAAATGAGCCGATGGATAAGAAAATGATAAACACCTTCAATGCCTATGGAGCGTGTGTGTCTCAGCGGTACAGTGGTGCGTCGGAAGCTGCCAAAAGAGGTGCTGTAGCCGTATTGGTGCGATCACTAACTACACTTACAGACGTATTTCCTCATACCGGAAGTATGGGCTATGAGAACGGGGTCACGAGAATACCTGCTGCGGCTTTAGCTACACAGGATGCAGATGTATTACACCGGTATATTGATAGTTTGGGTACGGTGAAGGTGATTATGAATCTTAACTGCTACACGAGTGATAGAGTAGTAAATACCTACAATCTCATCGCTGAAGTAAAAGGGTCCGAACACCCTGATCAAATTATTGTTTTCGGGGCGCACATAGATAGCTGGGATAAAGGAGAAGGAGCCCATGACGATGGAGCAGGTGTGGTGCAGTGTATGGAAGTGCTTAGGCTTTTTAATAAAATGGGTCTAAAACCTAAAAATACGATACGTATGGTGCTTTACATGAATGAAGAAAATGGGAACAGAGGTGGGAAGACCTATGCCGAAAATGCGAAAGCGATTGATGAGAATCATATCTGTGCTATAGAAAGTGATAGGGGAGGTTTTTCACCTAGAGGATTTAGTATAGACGGAACAGATAGCCAACAAATAGCGCTCGCTAACTTCCACGAAATTTTAGAGCCCTATGGCTTGCACTATTTCAAAAAAGGATACGGAGGTGTAGATATAGGCCCGCTAAAGAGAGAAGAAAATCGGGTGAATGAAAATTTATTTTTACTGGGTTTGTACCCTGATTCACAGCGGTACTTTGACTATCATCACTCAGCTGATGATGTTTTTGAAAATGTAAATCAGCGTGAGTTAGAATTAGGAGGAGCCAGTATGGCTGCAATGCTGTATCTAGTAGATAAGTATTGGTACCTCTTTAGCGAGTAATTTATTTCTTATTTTCTTGCCAAAAAATACCGATACTTGTATAATGAAAAATACACTGATCTTTTGTTGTTGTATGCTACTGGTGTTTTCTGCTAGTGCACAGTTAAAGCCTTTTAATGCTTCCTTAGGATTTAACTGGAATGGGACTCAGCGTGTTCCGAATGAAATCCCCACAGCGTTTTTTAATGACGTTAATTTTGCAAGTCAATACGATTTTTATTCTACACTTAATCGCGTATTCAGTGAGTATGGAGTAGGGTTCAAAGGAAATCGTAAGAATATTTATTTTGACTTCTCCGTGCTACAGGGTACAGACTATATTACTTCTTATCACAGCGATTATTTCAATATTGGGGATACCTCATATATCAAAAGCGAAGACTATGATGTGAGTAGTGCATTGATTGGACTGAGAAGCGCTGTACGGGTAAGTACTCCCAGTGACCAGCGGTTTGTGGTACACTATAGTTTTGGTGTGGAAGGGTTACTTGCCTATGATGTAGATGCAGGTGGGCAAGCAGTGATTAGAGAGAGTGATTTTAGTAGGTCCAATGAAGCCAGAACCTATATAGATCCTAGTTTTTATGGGTCTTATGGGAATGCCAATATTGTCCAAAATGTGGGCTTGGCTTTTAAATTCGGGAAAGATGAAACAAAGTATCCACTGAATAAAGCTTACCTTGAAAGTGACTTCCAATTGCTCAATAACTTTACGTTTATAGATGGCACTGCTTCTCAGTACCGCACCTTCGGGTTGATATTGGCCTTAGGCTATCAGTTTTAGATAATGGTTACTGCAGTCATGTGACTTGCAATCCTCATATATCGTATAGCGTTCTGATGCAAGAATAACAAGAACAACCAATATGACTGATGTCTAACTTAGGATTGTACCCATCACTATACTTAATCTTCTGGCTCTAATTTACTGAGGAAGTTAGCTACCGTACGCGGGCTTGCAGATCTTATTCTAAATCTACCTTCACTCATCTTAGGACCTTTTTCTTTAATGATATCATTGAATTCTTTATCCGTGCTGGCCACTGTTACACTACCGATGTAGTAGTCAATATAAAACCAGTCGTATTTACTGATCTCTAAGTATATCGTGTATCGGGTGTTACTTCTTCGCTTTGTAATGGCTACTCGTGCATCTATCTGTCGGTTTACTTGTTGTCCATTTACAGTAGCTACATGAATGGGATCATAACTCAGAAACTGTCTGGTAGTAGGAGAGTAGTGTAGACTCATCTTACTGAAGAATAAGTTTCGGTCTAGATCTCCCTGAGGTTTAAGCTCTCCAGAAGACGCGGTATATTCTGTGGCTTTATCCAATTTTCTATCATCGAGGTATTCTGCCATAGCATTTACTACAAACGTGTTGTTATTGTCAGCTAGTGGATTCCCATCGGCGTTCTCATTCATAACGGCGGCTATTCTAGCATAGCATTCATCTGGTAGCTTTATGTTTAAGGCAAGTATGGAGTTGATGATAAATGAGGAGTCACTCGGTAGCTTTTTCAAATTACCTGCCATTAGTCCGTTGAAGTTTTCATCTACAGCCATGCCAAAGTTTAATTTTCCTTCGGAATAGACTTCTTGAGTACGGTTATTAAAAGATAAGAAACTTCCGCGTTTTGCTCCTTCCATTAGTTTCATGGAATCGCCCACAAAGAAGGTCTTATTATCTTCATCATAATAGAAGATACCTGTGTCAGAAGTGATTTCCATATCTGCATAACTGCGTTTAAAGTTAAACATGGAAGGGTAGATATGAACACTGTCGTTTGCTATACTTACCGCCGCATACATCTTTCTGCGGTCTTCGTTTAGTATCTTTTCTGCTGGGATAATGATATCTTGAGGATCTGGCTGACCGCTGTATCTGAACCAGGCACTAGGATATAGATCAAGACTGTGAAGTGGTTTAACATATCCATTAAACACAAGGTCTTCTTCATGGCTGCGGAGTTCTGTTTCTCCTTTGAACCCTATCATTGGGCTTATCGCAAAAGCAGCGGAATCTCGTATCACTCCACTGGCCAGTACTGTGGTGTCACCTTTACCTTTTACACGCATCTTATTGAAGTAGATTACCTGCTCAGTATTGTGCTTGTCTTTATACCTATAGTAAGCTCCACCACTTATAGCATATCGGCCGTCTATTTTTAGGTCAGCATCAAATAGCTCGTGGTTTTTATTGTCTCTAGCGGCTAGCATTTTAGACTGCTTAAGACGCTGCATATCTGCATCTTCGTGGATTTCTACTTTTCCTTCAAATGGGAATACTCTACTATCAGCTACATCTATGTAGGGCACCTTTTCTGCGTATATGATGCCCGACTTTATATCAAACAGCGCTTTGGTACTTTCAAAACGAAGACCTTGTTGTTCATACTTGCTGCTTATGAAGTAGGATTTTTCTTTAGCTAGGAGTGGTCCTTTATCCAAGGCAATAGTCTGTGCATCCATGTCCCAAGTATACTCGTCCATAGAGCTAGCGTATGCGTTAAATGGAAAGTTAGTAAGCTTGCCTTTTTCATTTTGCTTAAACTCACCTATTCGTGTAGTGAAATCTACGTGTGAATTCATGTTGTCTGAAGAGAAAGCAATCTTATCTGCAGTGATTGCACCGATTTCCACAGCTGATACTTTAGCATTTACCTCATTTGGTTTGTACTTCATGTCGGTAGATGTAAGTTTAGCCTTATCCCAAGAAAGCACACCACTACCAGCTATTTGACTACTGGTTTGCGTTAGGTTACCTGCAAATTCTTGTCCATCACGAAGCACCTGTACGGTATGTCCATTGGTATTGACAAACATGGAATCCTTTGCTGGGAGCCATTTAGTTTGCACGTCTTTAGCAAATACATTGGGGTATTTCTCGGTTTCTTTTACAGTGTAAGATTCTGCTGCGGCGCTCGTATAGTCTGGTGTCATTAAGATATCCTGAGAGCTAACTTCTGCTCCTTGGAAATCTATGGTACCTTTAGCTGTAAAACCTTCTTCACTAAGTTTTATAGCTATATCGCCAGAGCCTTTACCGTCATACATTGGGTAGGTAGTCATTGGTTTCTCGAACCCAAGAGAGTAGTCATCCATTATTTTGGCCTCGTACCTAAATTCAGGTACGATACCTCCTGAGACAAATAGTCCAGGAAAACTTAGCTCTGAAGTAGTGAAATTATCCATGTTTTCTATGGTAAAAGGATCTGCTTCAAAACGGAATCGCTCTTTGTCATACGCTCCATTGTGAATACTCTTCTTATCATAGGCTATAATAGCTCCCTTTTTACTAGTAAATCGAGGATATTCTGGGAAGCTGATGAGTCCTGATTTGTTAGAAGATTTATCTATCTCCAGAGTGCCATTGATGTCCCTGAGTACTGATTTTACAGCCACTAGTCCACCTCTGCCGCTGAGGTCTTCAGTGAAGATTACCATCTCTTCTATATTGTCAGATGATATTTCGAAATTGAAGTAGTCAAACTCAAACTCTTTGGAGTAAAAATCAAACTTACCAGCGGTCACCTTGCCTCCAAAAGACATCCTACGCTGGTGTTTTAGGATAACCTGTTGCTCATGTGGGAAGGCATATACACTTTGACTATCGCTAAACCTAAATGCACGTACACCCTCTATTACGAAAGTATTGTTTATCAAGTTCAAGAATGCATTGGATCTGGCAGAGATTACGGATGAGAAGCGGATGACATCATAATCCATTAATTTCATATGAGAAAGGACAGCGTGATCTAGCTTCTGGCGCACTTTTATGGTATCTGTAGCAGGATTAAAGAATAAGTATCCCAAGTCAGCCAGTTCTACTATCTGAGGTTTAAGATACATCTGCTTACTGCCCATCCATTCCGCATATTCTCTAAATGTGAATTCTCGTTTTCTATTCTTCACTACAAAATCACGCATTTTAGACAGAGGGTGATACTTCAGCATACCTCTAGGTATTTTTTCGTAGCGTATTTCTTTATAAAAGTCCTTGGACTCAATGAAGGCTTTTCCTTCTTCTCCTATCATGTCAAACTCTATCTGAGGCAAGTCAAGGTTCCAAATGACCTGATCCACGAAAATGTCTACTTCTTGGTCATCATTGAAAAAGGGTGCTTGTTCCAAGCCGTCTTTTCCACGTCTCATTACCAGTACTTTGCGGTCTAGATTAAGGTTGAAATTAAGTTTTGGATGAAAAATAGTCCCGCTGTCTGTAAGTATCGTAACCTCACTGGCTAGTGCTGTGATTTTACCTTCTTTTAAACTAAAGTACTCCGATTTAGCCAAGATCCGTTTCTTGTTTTTGTAGAAGATCTCTACGGTACTCGGACTTTCCGCACTTCCATTGGCTATTATTTCAGCTCCTTTCATAGCATATCCACCTTTGAATTTTACGGTGTTATCCAAGTAAGAGCCTAGCTCTAAGTCTTTTTTGAATGAGGTAAATTGAGGAAATTGTGATTTCTCAAGACTAGCTTGATCAATGGAATTTGCACTGCTTGCTCTATCCTTGAAGCTACCATACAAGGCGTTGGTCAAAAAATCGGCATTGTGAAAGAGTACCGTATCTATCTCTAGCTCAGCTCTGTTGAAAGCTAGAGCATAGTTTCCTACGATGTCAGCATAGATATTATCTATCCCAAAACCCACACGTTCCCAAGTTACTTTTCCTTTGGTACCTTCCCAGACATCGGTATCTAAGAAATAGCTACCGGAGGTCTCATAAATAGTGATTTTATCTATCGTGGCTTGGCATACCAGATCTATATCTTTAAAGGCTATCTGCACCCGGTTATTGTCAAATAGGAAGCGATAATTATCCGTGCTTGCATACCAATTTTTAGTATCCGATACATAGAGTAGATTATCTTTAAACAGGTTTCTAGAGGCTTCCATGAGCGTTAGAAACGTACGATTACCAGACTGTATAGCTGGACTTAATGCTTTAGACCAACTGATATACTTCGCCTCGTCTATGGAGTCTTTGGCATAGAGCATCGTCTCAGTGAAGAGCACAAAGCTTGGTATCTTCATGTCATTTTGTAGCATCTGATTTGCTACGGTAATAATATTGCGCTGCTCTGGCTCTACAAATTTTGCTGAGTCCCACTTTGTGGTAAAGACTTTTAGTATAGCAGCACCTTCTTTGGTATTGTCGCTTTTTATGAAGTCATTGAATTCTTGTATGAATACTTCAGGATTTCGAGAAAATGAACGTGGCTGAGCCATGGCTAAAAAAGCCAAGAAGAGAAAGGAAAGAGTGAGGTAGTATTTTTTTTGGAGCATAGTTATGCTAGTATATATTCTGTTTGTAACCAATTGTTGTCTATGTGTTTACTTACTAAAGTCAATCCGTGTGCCGTAGCTGCTTTTAGCTGCTCGTCTAGGTCTTGATCTAAGAAGCCACAGAGAATAAGATGTCCACCGATATTCAGTTTAGCTACGAATTCAGGGAGTAATCTTAGGTTTATGTTTTTTACTATGTTGCTGACTATGATGTCAAATTTTTCGGTCAGTTGGTTGACACTATCTGCCTGCTGTACTTCAACGTTTTTAGCCTTATTTAATTGTATGTTTTCCAGTGTATTTTCTACACAGTTTGCATCGTAGTCTATGGCTAAAACTCGTTTGGCTCCTTTTTGTGAAGCTAGTATGGCGAGTAATCCGCTTCCACAGCCCATATCCAATACAGCTTTTCCCTCACAGTCTAGCCTTTCTAATGCAATTCCACTCAGTCTGGTAGTCTCGTGATGTCCAGTGCCAAAAGCCATTTTCGGCGTAATAATGATGTCGTATTTGTATCCGCTGCTTGGATGAAAAGGTGCTCGGGCTTGGATATGCTCTCCGATGATCGCTTCTTTAAAGTTTTCCTCCCATGAAGCATTCCAGTTTTCATCGACTACATCTGCAATTTGTTCAGGGACTAAGCTGAAATTAGCAAGTAGCTCTAGCATTTCAGTCCTATTGTAATTCTCTTCTTTGCAATAGGCAATAAGTCTTCCCTGTTCGTAAGAAGTTCCTTCATAACCAGCCTCTTGTAGCAAGAAACTCACGGTTTCTTCTAAGTCTTGGTCACAGATGATGTGTACGGCTTTGTAGCTCATGTGTTTATAGTTACAATATTACATTTTGGAAATGCTCATTTCGTCGGATTGGTTAATTTGTTGGTAATTGGTTGTTTTGATGACCAAATTCTTTGTTGCTTTGTTTCTTTTTAACTTGAGTACCATTATTGTTATGGACTCACACTACCCGAAAATAGCGAGTAATCAACGTGAAAAAACAAGCCCAACAACAAGCGCTTGCTTGGTATAAAAGCCGGAACTGGAAGATGTTTGCCTTCCAGAAGGAATGCTTGGGTCATTATTTTGAGGGGAAGAATGGCATGTTAAACGCTCCTACTGGCAGCGGAAAGACCTTTGCTCTGGGCGTGCCAATGATGTTGGCAGATAAACTGAAAGGAGATTATAAAAAGGGACTAAAAGTACTTTGGATTACTCCGCTAAAAGCCTTAAGCGTAGATATCTCCAACGCACTGCAAGAAGCTGCAGATGAACTCGAAACTGGTTGGCGAGTAGAGCGAAGAAGTGGAGATATTAGTTCCGCTAAAAAAGCAGCTCAACTAAAAAATAGCCCAGACTGTTTAGTCACTACTCCCGAGAGTTTGCATATAATGCTGGCTCGAAAAGGGTATGCGACATTCTTCAAGTACTTAGATGCTGTAGTCGTAGATGAATGGCACGAGCTACTAAGCAGTAAACGTGGCGTGCAAGTGGAGCTGGGACTGAGTCGATTGAAAGCAATAAAGCCAAATTTAAAGATTTGGGGGATATCTGCGACCATTGGCAATATGCCAGATGCAATAGACGTATTAATGGGGGATGAACGTACGAGAGCGAATACCGCAATTGTTACATCCAGTATCAAAAAGAAGCTCCAAATAAAAACCCTTCTTCCTACCCAAATGGAAGACATGCCTTGGGCGGGTCATTTGGGTGTGAGACTACTGAAGAAAGTACTCCCTATCATAGAACAAAATAGTTCTACACTGATATTTACCAACACGCGAAGTCAAGCAGAAATTTGGTATCAGAAGCTCATAGATGAGTTTCCAGACTTAGCAGGACGTATAGCGCTGCACCACGGGAGTCTGGGTAAAGAGGTGCGCGAATGGGTAGAGTCTGCACTTCACAAGGGAAGTCTAAAAGCTGTAGTGAGTACAAGCAGCCTAGACTTGGGAGTGGATTTTAGGCCGGTATCGGCGGTGATACAAATAGGAAGTCCAAAGGGTATAGCTCGGTTTCTCCAGCGAGCGGGTAGGAGTGGGCATTCACCAGAAGCTACTAGTAAAATTTACTTTTTACCAACCAACTCTCTCGAGATTATAGAATCTTCTGCATTGCAGCGTGCGATAGAAAATGACTACATCGAGAGTCGTATTCCTGTGGTCCGTGCTTTTGATGTATTGGTGCAGTATTTAGT
>DNHN01000343.1 GCA_003485825.1 Bacteroidota bacterium
AATTGAAGTATTAAAATCTAAAATTCACCGTGCTAAAATCACTCAAACTGAGTTAGACTACGTAGGAAGCATCACCATAGACCTAGACCTAATGGATGCTGCTAATTTAATAGAAGGTGAGAAAGTGCTTATCGTAAATAATAATAATGGTGAGCGACTAGAGACCTATGTTATTGCGGGTGAAAGAGGTAGCGGTATGGTTTGTCTCAATGGTGCAGCAGCTCGCAAAGCAGCTAAAGGTGATATTGTAATCGTAATCTCATTTGCTAGTATGGAATTTGAGGAAGCTAAATCCTTCACACCGTATTTAGTATTCCCTGATAAAAATAACAAGGCCATCCTTGACTAAAAATACCAAAACAGCTATTCAGACCATAGTCTTCTTAGTATTGGGAGGCTTACTTTTTTACTTGGCCATAGGCAGTCAAGACTTATCTAAGGTATGGGAAGAAATAAAGGGTGCTGATTTAAAGTGGATTGTAGTTTCTATGATTTGTGGCATTCTCAGTCACCTCGCACGAGCGCTACGATGGAACCTATTGCTTGAGCCTATGGGGTATAAGGCTACCGCAGCTGGCAGTTTTCACGCAGTTATTTTAGGCTATTTGGTAAACATGGGGCTTCCTAGAGTAGGCGAAATTACTAGGCCTGCAGTACTCTCTAAGCTAGAGGGTATTCCGTTTAATAAGCTAGTAGGAACAGTGGTTGTAGAACGTGTAGTTGACCTACTTATTACCTTACTGATAGCAATAGCTATATTCCTTTTACAATTTGACTTGATATCAGACTTTGTATCCTCCCTCTTCCAAGACGCAGAAGTAGGTTCATTTCAATTGTATGGATTCATTCTGGCTGCAGTCTTGGTTTTTGGAATAGTACTTTACCGCAAGAGGGAGTGGTTTTATACGTTACCCATCATCGGTAAATTGAAATCCTTCATAGAAGGACTTCTGGACGGTGTTAAAACTATTTTTAATCTCAAACGAAAAGGGCTTTTTATCTTTTACAGTTTGTTTATCTGGGTGATGTATTTCTTCATGCCTTTTTTCATCTTCTATGCCTTCTCCGGTACTGCACATTTAGGTTTCGGTGCAGGACTTACGGTCTTGTTGTTTGGTACTGCAGCTATGATAGTGCCGATACCTGGCGGAGTAGGGACTTTTGAATTTATGGTACCCGCTGCATTGGCTATTTATGGCATAGCTCCTCTCTTGGCTGATTCATATACTTTAGTGACTCACGCCATACAGTTTATCGTCATCATAGGAGTAGGAATAGTATCTATCATCTACTTTGTATTAAAATCTAGAAAACTAAAAAAAGATGTGGCAAAGCATAATAAATGAAAAAAATTTCGACTCCTATGACCAGCTTGCTAAGCAAGTGATGAAATGGCAAATCCATAACGAAAAAGTGGTTTTTACCAACGGATGTTTTGATATCCTTCATCTTGGACATCTAGACTATCTGTCTAAGGCTGCTGACTTGGGAGATAGGCTAATTATAGGGGTAAATACTGATGCATCTGTAAGTGCTTTAAAAGGGCCCTCTAGACCGATTATAGATGAAGTAACTCGAGCTACTAAACTAGCTTCACTTCTTTTTGTGGATGCCGTTGTTCTTTTTGGGGAAGAGACTCCACTTACACTTATCCAAACAGTGAAACCAGATGTATTGGTAAAAGGAGGTGATTACACGATAGACACGATAGTAGGTGCAGATAGTGTGCTAGCAAACGGTGGTAGCGTAGAGGTAATACCTTTCTTGCCTGGACACAGTACTACGGCTATCGTTGATAAAATTAAAGCAGAGTAACTCTACTTTCGCTTTCCACCTTTCAATTCTTCTTGAAGCGTATCTAATGCTTCCCACTGTGCAGTATTGGCCAGAGTAGCCTGCTCAGCCCATGTGCTAGGATCATGAACCGCGTAATTAGGTCCCGCTGCTATTAAGATACCACGTATGCGCTCCACAGTAGCTTTAGTCAAATCATCAAAAGTGTGGATGCCTCCGGTGTTCAAGAGTTGCTCAATTTTGGGACCTATTCCCTCAATTTTCTTTAAGTCATCTTTGTGATTAGAATCCTCACTTACACCGACCGATGGTGCTTCTATGGGTTTCACCTTATCTGTAGATTCTGTATCCGATGTTGTAGTCGGAACAGCTAGGCTATCGTACTTTGCTTGCAAGGATGAGAGACTATTCTCAGCCTTTATTTTATTCGCAAAACAATCTGAAAGTTTTGTATTTAATCTATCTACTTCGTCTTTTTGCTCTCTTATTTTTTTATTAAGTTCTTCTACATCTGCCTCGCTTATTTCAGGCACCATCTTGCTCGTAAGCATTTGGTTTTCAATTTCTAACTCATCTATTCTCGACTTTAACGTACTATTTAGTAATAATCTCAATACATACCCTAAAATAAACGCTACCAGAAGTATGGCAGATATTTGCCATATATAAGTACTCATCGAAGACGCACCTGGACTTTCAAAAATTTTTTCTGTCATTGCTTTATCTGTTTAGTTTATTAGTAATTCTATCCTTCGGTTTTTTGAACGACCTTCTTCGGTAGTATTATCAGCTATAGGTTCAGACTGACCCTTACTGTTCGCACTAACATTCTCTGCGGGCACTCCTTTGGCTATTAGGGCCTCTCGAACCCTATTCGCATTTTGGAGTCCAAGGTGAAAGTTCTCTCCTTCATTTCCAGTGCTATCCGTATGTCCTATTACATCTATCACCTTATCCTTCTTTTCTATGGCAATATAAGTGAGATATGCATCCAACTTAGGGTCCATCTGGTCTTGCGTGCTATCGATGCCCTTAATTACAGCACCAAATTCTGTTTCTTCATAAATCTCATTGCGTACAAAAATATGGAAAGACACACCTTCAAGACGTTTAGTTTCAATTGGCAGATCAATCTGCTCAGCAGCTATAGTCACTTGATCTATTCCTATCACTTCTAACATTTTTTGTACGGCAACAGCTCGAGCTAAACCTAGGTTTTCAAAATTCGTGCTATTGATTTCGTCGAATGAATATAATCCTGTTATTTTTAATGTGTTAGAATCTCCTAGTCGAGACAGTAATCGTTGATTAAATTCATCGAATTTATCTGAGACAATAGGCGTAGCACCACTGACCTCAAATGATATCGCTGGTTCTTCTTCCTCCACACTATCACTGACAGGGTACACCTTCTTTATCTCAGAGACATAGTACCAACCTGAACCTAAAGACCAAAATAAAAAGAGTAAGATGACTAAGAAGGATTTTGCGTTCATTGGCTTATTATATCTTAGGACAAAAAATGGCGGAGAGAGAGGGATTCGAACCCTCGGTACACTTGTGATGTACACACGCTTTCCAAGCGTGCTCCTTAAGCCACTCGGACACCTCTCCTACTTAATACAGTGCAAAGAAAACTATATTTTAAACAATTTCAATGCATTAGCTGTAGTAATAGCACTAATATCCGTTGGAGTCAGTGAATACACTTCTGCTAACGTGCCAATAACCTGCTTTAGATAGGAAGATTCGTTTCTTTTTCCACGGTACGGAACGGGTGCTAGATAAGGTGCATCCGTTTCTACGATAAGTCGTTCTGGAGAAATTTTTGCTAATACTTCTCTAAGATTTGTGTTTTTGAACGTAACCACACCTCCTATTCCCAAGTAGAAGCCTAGTTCTTCTATTGCTTTTGCTTGATATATATCTCCACCAAAGCAGTGAAAAACCCCTGTCAATTCTCCTTTCACCTCCTTCTGGAGAATTTCTATAAGAATATCTGTACTGTCCCTTGCATGAATAGCTATAGGCAGCTTTCTATCTATAGCCCACTGGCACTGCACTATAAATGCCTCTTTCTGAATAGCCAATGTAGTCTTATCCCAATAGAGATCTATACCTATTTCTCCTACAGCTATGTACTCATTCGCATCCAGCTCCTTTTCAATTATAGATAACTGACTTTTATAATCCGTAGACACCGAACATGGGTGCAGCCCCATCATCGGTACACAGTAGTCTGGGTATGAAGATACCAATCCTTTCAATGGACCTATACTATTCACATCTATATTAGGCAGCAAAACTCGGTCTACACCTTCTGCTCTAGCACGCTCTATTACCTCATCTATATCGTGCTGGAATTCTTCAGCATATAAGTGTGCGTGTGTGTCTATAATCATAGTGCAATAATCGGATTAAAATCAAAAAGGCCCACTATCCGATGGA
>DNHN01000081.1 GCA_003485825.1 Bacteroidota bacterium
CTAGCTTGTTTATCCGCACAAGAAAAAAATAGAATGACGGTAAGGTAGAGGATATGTTTTTTCAATTGGTACATTTCTCAAAAATACTGTTCGCCTAATTCGCTATATACAGCGTATTCCCCTGTCTACTCAGTCTATAGGTTTTTAATCTACATCTACTTGGTCCGCCAAGGAGACTGCCGTTAAACGAATACGCAGACCCACAACAAGGAACAAAATCGTCTTTACTATCAAAACTTCCGCATCTGAGTTGAAGGGATTCAGGATCTAGGACCACTTGAGCACAACTATCATCAGACCGGTAGGTGCACGTGCGTTCTATGGCTACATAATTATCGTCAAAGTCGTGAATAACATATACTCCTCGATTCCCTCCTGCTAGTTCCAAGTACTCACCTAAGTTTCTAAGATTGAAGTACTCCGGCAAATCCATGTTTATGGTGTAATTCACGTTTCGCTCCGGCACGAAACAATCACCCGTGAAAATATCATCCGGCTTACAACCAGCATTAAATAGAAAAGCTACCAGTGAAAGTATGAGTACAATTTTATTCATAAGTATAAAAGCCTTTACCAGACTTTCTACCATAATAACCTGCTTGAGCCTTCTTTTGTTGTATGCGATTAGGCCTAAACTTTTGATCGTAATTAAAGAGCTTATACATAGACTCCGTGACTGACAGATTCGTTTCTACTCCTATAAGGTCCATTAGTTGGAACGGACCCATCTTAAAACCGCTCGCTCTTACCAGATCGTCTATCACATCATGCGATGCCACATCCTCTTCTAGTATTTTCAGTCCTTCTACATAAAAGTGGCGAGCAACTCTATTGACTATAAACCCAGGAGCATCTTTAGCTACTACACATGTTTTATTTACACTTTTCACATATTCCAATGCTACTTTTACCACTTCTGGAGACGTCTGCTCTGCACTGATTACTTCTACCAGTTTCATAATATGAGCAGGATTAAAGTAATGAATACCAACAACTTGCTTTGGATACACGAAGTTTGCAGCGATCTGAGTAAGAGGAATCGAGGAGGTATTGGATGCGTATATCGTAGACTCACCATTGATCTCTGCAAGGTCCGCGAGTACCTTAGTTTTCACATCTAATCGTTCTACGATAGCCTCGATGATAAGCTCTACTCGGACATCTGCTATACTATTGGTATACTGCATGTTATCTTCTGCAGATCGTTTACCTTCTTCGGATAGTTTACCGAGTTCAATGGCTTTATTGAGGTTCTTAGTTACCGCAGTCTTAGCAGCCTCTAGTACTTCATGATTAATATCAAAAAGGACCACTTTATGTCCCGCCATGGCAGATACTTGGGCAATTCCCCTGCCCATTACACCTGCTCCGATTACACCTACTTTCATTGGGGCTAATATCTTCTATTTTTATGTGCCTACCAAAGATAAAGACAGGCAGCTCACGAAACCGGCTTTTGCTTATTTATTTGCGCACGAACCCATTCGGTATTTTGAAGGGGAAACTGGCTATTCTACTTGTGCTAACTACCTGATAATTAAGTACAGGATCTTGCACTACGTCCCCTTTTCTAAGGTGTATATTGACTACTTTGGGCAAAAGCGGCTCGGTCTCTCCTCCATACTGATCATACTTAATATTCGCATACTGAGTGGTGTCTATAGTACCTATGTTGGACGTAAGTGTACGAAACAACTCATTAATTACTAGAGTGTTAGTGGCGATACCTTCATTTGCTTTAAAACTAACATCTCTATTATCAAGCGTATACATAGATGAGTCAAAAACGGCGTTCCCAACCAGTAGGTTTTGAATCTGACCCAGTTCTGCTTTAAATCCTAAGAAGTCATTCAAGTATGAATTGTCAAACTTCATATACTCTTTGCTCAAATTATTCATTAAAAAAAAACTATCCTGATCTATTAGCACTGTGACCCCCATGCCAAACAGGCTAAACCTGCCCCATAAAACGCTGTCTTTTTTCATCTTTAGATGCATAGAGACATTCTGATTACTCCCATTTATCTGCACAGTAGCTTTACCACGAGCCTCTAAATACTCATAGTCATACTGATTTTTCCAGTAGCTATTTACCACTTCGCTAGAAAGGTCTAAACCACTGTGAACCTTTTTAGATTTACAACCTCCAACTACCATTAAGATAGTGACAAGTACTAGTATTACGCTTTTAGTCATTCAATTCTTCTAATATCCTATTCATTTCGTTTACCATGGACTGGTTACCTAGCGCTGTATAAACTGCCCTAGCATGTCTATAGTATTCAGGATTTTTAGGATCTATAGCTATGCACTTTTCCAGTAATTTAATAGCCATTTCATACTCACCTTTAGCATAGTATATCCATCCTTTAGTATCTAAAAAAAATGGATTACTCGGCTCTAATCTTAGCGCTATATTGATGAGCGAATCGGCTAGGGGCAACTCTTTTTTCCGTTCTGCAAGACTAAATGCATAATTATTTAGCACCGTTGAACTAAACGGGTTTATACTCAGTATATTTTCAAATACTTCGTCTTCCTTATCATGTTTGCCTTGTTTCCCAAATACGGTAGCTTTACATAAATACAACTGGGACTTGTCAGATTTTTCCAGTGCAATTTCCAATCCTTCATCTGCAGTCTCTAACGCTTTGGTGAGATCACCTAAGTCTAAATAGGCAAACGCCAAATCGATATACAGCTCAGGTACGTTAGGGAATAACATCAGCGCCTCTTCAGCATCTACCACTTGCTGCTTACTATCACCGAGTCTTAGGTTCGCATTGAGCAATTTGCTCCACAGCGCATAGTTAGATGGGTCTATGGCTATAGCTTCCCGAGTGTATTCTCTGGCCTTATGGAAATCATTTAGCGTCGCATATATGTCTGCCTTAAGTAAATAGGGCTCAACATAAGTCGCGTAGTTTTCCAATAAGATATCACTGAGTTCGAGTATATCAGTCTTGGTTTGCTCATCTCGTTTTAGCCCATTGAAGTAGCTACTTACCGCTTGAAGTTTTTGCTGAAGGGTAATGTCGTCCGTCTTAAATGCTTTCTTAAGATGAACCATCGCTTGCTCCTCTCTACCGGCTTCAGAGTGAATGGTGTACAGCGCAAAGTTGGCTTTCCCCACGCTCGAGTCTTGGTTCAATATATCTTGGAGAACTGCGATTGCTTTCTCTTCTAGTCCAGCTCTCATATAGGTCTCTGATAGGTATCCTTTGTATTGAAGATCTTCTGGATACGTTTCGGCAAGTTGTTCCATGACTTCAACTGCTTTTTCTCGCTGATTTGTAGCAGAATATATGAAATCTAACCGTGTGCTACTTTCACGCTCTACACCAAATTTTGTTTGCATTTGCTTCAGTAGCGCTTCTGCTTCGTCAAATTTCTTTGCATTGTAGTATTGACTTGCACCTTCTGTATAGTTGGCTCGTTCGCCTGGCTCATGGGCTACCATTTCACTAAATACTTTAGCACTTTCCTCGTATTTGCCAAACTTACTATAGAACTGTGCCAATTGACCGTAATACCAATGATTGTACTCTGGATTCGTATTTACCGCCTTCTGGGCATATGCCAATGCTTCTGGAAATTTTTCTAACTGATACAGTAGTTTAGCACACTGATACATAGCCGCATGACTCTTAGGGTTTATCTCAAGTGATGATAAATAGCCCTTAAGTGCTTCCTCCTTATTGTTCAGTACCTTCTGTTTATTGGCTTCAAAATAGGCTCTCTCAAATACTTTCTGCGTTTCATAGTCTAAGTACTTGTCACCACTCGAAGGAATGGATAACAGAGAACTTTTACACCCAGCAAGTGATGCCAGTAGTATGAATGAAGCTATGTAAACATGTTTTATCAATCTATTTGCGTAGAATAGTCGCTGATGCTCAGCTCTGTAGCCTTGCCATCAAACTTTACATGGTTTCCTATCATCGAATTAACCAGGTGAGCATTTTTGATATAGGTATGAGTGTATATGATCGTGTTTTCTATAACGCTGTCTTCTATCACTGTATTATCGCCTATACTCACATATGGACCAATCTTCGCATTTTTCAGCTCTACGTTCTCCCCAATGTAGCAAGGTTCTATGATCTCAGAGTTCTCCTGCTTCACCGAATCCGCTATTAGTTTCTCATCCGTACTATTTGCGAGTACACGTTGGTTGGTATTTACAGTCGCATTCTTATTGCCACAGTCCCACCATTCTATCACCTTACCCGGCACGAATTTGGACCCTTGGTCCTTTAAACTATCCAGCACATTGGTCAGTTGATATTCGCCCTTTTCCATGATTTTATTATCGAGCAAATGCTGTATCTCTTTAAGCACAGCAGCACCGTCTTTGAAGTAATAGATACCGATGATAGCAAGATTAGATATTGGGTTTTCTGGCTTTTCTACAAAGTCTACTATGGTACCTTCGTCATTGAGTTGCACTACCCCAAATGCTCTTGGATCTTCTACTTCTTTCACCCAGATGGTACCGTCTACACTAGCATCTAGTTTAAAATCTGCTCTGAATAGCGTGTCTGCAAAAGCAACGATTACATTGCCCACCAATACTTGTTTTGCTTGATAAATGGCGTGCGCAGTTCCTAGCGCCTCCTCCTGTACGCAGATGCTGCCTTTGGCTCCTAGCTTTTTGGCTACCTCTAGCAGGTGCGCTTGTATTTCTTTTCCAAAAAACTGCTCATTGGGTCCTATTATAAAAGCTATTTCGTTCAATGGTTCGCTTACTACTTTAGCAATATCCTCTACTAGTCTTTGTACGATCGGTTTACCCGCCACGTGAAGCAAAGGTTTAGGTACGGTAAGCGTGTGTGGTCTCATTCGGCTGCCTATTCCAGCCATTGGAATTATTATATTCATTCTTTGTTTTCGTTCGTATATTGTTTTATTTACCTGTGTGTCCGTAGCCTCCGGCACCTCTTTCTGTCTCATCTAGGCTATCACTTATTTTAAAAGCTACTTGCTCATACTTATTCACCACCATCTGAGCAACGCGATCCCCGTTTTTTATAGTAAAGGCCTCGTTTGAAAGGTTAATTAACGCTATTTTTATTTCTCCTCGATAATCGGCGTCTATTGTCCCTGGGGTATTAATCACTGTAATCCCATGCTTGAAAGCCATACCACTCCTTGGGCGAATCATCGCTTCAAAACCATCAGGTAACGCCATATATAAACCTGTACCGATTAGCTTTCTTTCCATTGGCTTCAATACAACATCTTCTTCCAAAAATGCGCACAAATCTACTCCAGCTGCTTGCTTAGTTTGATAAGCAGGTAGCGGGTTATTGCTTTTGTTTATGATGGATACGTTTATCACTACGGACAAATTTAGGATTTTCTTGTACTTATCATGAGCCTATAGCCTACTAATCCGTAGATAGCAATATATACCGCATTAACTCCGTATGCTGCCCAACTCAACAGACCGTCGTATTCAGAGGCTACATAAAGGAGCACACTTAATGTAATTAGGGTAAGGACCACCTTTACATTATAGTTAACAGGATAATATTTCTGGCCTAAGAAATAACTCAAGACGGTCATTATGAAATAGGCTATGAGCGTAGTAATCGCCGCCGCCTTAAAACCATAAATAGGTACATATACATACAGCAGAATAACCGTAGTCACCGCGCCTATGATAGAAATCAATGCTCCGAGTTTGGTTTTATCATTCAACTTGTACCAAATACTCAAATTAAAGAATACACCAAGTAACAAGTTGGCCATCAGAAGAATAGGAACAATGAACAATGCATCTGGGTGATTGTGATACTCCGGTAAACGAATGAACAAATGAGCTACCTCATCTTTGAATAATGATACGACTAAGAATATTCCTCCACACGCAAAAACAAACCAATTCATGATTTGCACGTACGATTTTTTCGCATCACTCTTATCTGCCTGAGCAAAAAATATAGGCTCTACGGCATATCTAAACGCTTGGATGAATATGGTCATGAGCATACTCAGTTTATAAAAAGTACCGTATACTCCGATCTCATAATCTACTTTGTCTGCTGGCAAGAGTTTACGCATAGCTAGTCTGTCAAAAGTTTCATTTACCATACCTGCTAAACCCAGCAATATGAGCGGCCACGAGTACTTAAACATTCGCTTCCAAAGCATAAGACTTGATTTTCCTATGTTTTGGAAAATATCGTTCGATACTAGAAATAACTCAATAGTGCTTGCCAACAGGTTTACAATAAAGATAAACTCTATGTTCGCTTTTGTATCTGTAAGCTTTGGGTAGTAAACTATAAAAAAGACATTCAAAGCGACATTCACCACGATACCAATACTCTTAACAGTTGCAAACTTTTTAGCCTTATTTAGGTACCTTAAAAGTGCATAAGGTACAGATTTCAATACATCCACCGCCATAATTAAGGTGAACCAAGTTACATACGATAAACGGTCTGGGTAACCTACAAATGATCCTACAGCCGACTTATTTGTAAGCATCAGCAGCACAAATACTCCGACGGCAATAAGCAAAGAAGTCATCGCCGTAGTAAAAACATCTTGATACTTCTCTTTACTTCTGGCAAAATTGAAAAATGCAGTTTCCATACCGTGGGGTAAAACCACAAAGAAGAATCCAGCATACGCATAAAACTCAACGTGCGGAGCTATAAGTTTAGGAGTAAATACACCTGCAAACACGAAAATCAGCAAAAAATTAATCGAACGGCCCACTATACTGGGTATTCCATAGATAGCGGTATCGCCTGCTAATTTTTTAATTATGCTCATTTGCTTTGCAAAGCTACGGTTACCCAACGTTTGCTATACACACATTATTTTTACTTGTCCAATGTGTAGGTTACTTGTAGTCGAACACTTCTTGGCGCCCCAAGGTCTGCAGGCCGAATAGCATACTCTGTATTGGCTAAATTGGATACAATCAAATTTGTCTTCCAACGATTGGTAAACGCATATCCTATTCGGGCATTGACCAAGGTGTAAGCAGTAAGTTTTTTATCTATAGAAGTTTGGATGCCTGGAATAAAAGTTGAAATCGGATCTGAAACAAACGCTAAATCTATGTTCCTAACTAGAGATTGATATGATGCTCCAACACCAAACGTCCATTTTTTATTACTTAACATAAGATCAGCTTTGGCTGTATGCATTGGTCTATATTTCAAAATATTTTCGGTTCCGTCTGAGCTTGTATTTTGATAATTGATTGGCTTACCAAATGCATTTTCCCCAATAATTTTATTCGGCTCTAATGCAACTGATTTAGAATAGGTATACCCAACGAACCCCTGAATATCAAAACTTTTGACGGTCCCGAGTAGGTTTAGGTTAAGTTCGGTACCACTCACGCTCACCTTACCCGTATTCAACGTTTTAAATCCTGTCTCAAAGTCGCTAATTGAAGTAAACTCCCAAAGACCAAATGTAAACTCCATCATATTCTCAAATGTCATTCGAAAAACGGCCACATCTGCCAGCATCTGTACTTTCCCTACCTTAAAACCTTGCTTCACTCCAATCTCTAAGTTGGTACCTGTTTCTGATTGCAAGTTTTCATTAGGATATACACTTACGGGTCCCACGGTAGTGGTAATAAAGGACTCTGCTATGCTGGGAAAACGGTATCCCTGGCCATAGCTCG
>DNHN01000183.1 GCA_003485825.1 Bacteroidota bacterium
AAATCCAAGCATCGAGAGTATGTTTAGCAAGCGAGATATAAATAAAAGATACCCTCGTGTGCCTAACGCTAAGATATCTAAATGACCGAACGCCGCCACACCAGCTGCTAGACCTGTCAATAAAACAAAGTAACCCCAGGATTTTTGCACGTATTCTTCCTCATATTTAAAGTATAAGAAAACACCTACCACGAGTATTAAAATATTGGATGCAAAGCTGAACCACATGATTAGTAGCCGGCGAAAATAATGCTTTGGCTTTTGTTTTGCAGTATTGCTTGATTTTTCAGAAAAAGCCTCACTTAAAATTAGTCGTTCCAGTTCTTGCCAATACTCATTTTCTCTGAAGCTCTTAGGTTTAACAATTACTTAGAGATGAGCACCGTAAAACGGCTCTAAACAAATGGTCTAGCCGAATATCCCTGAGTCCAAGGCACGTTGCGAGAGACCCACGGCTTTTCCTTTTTGATAATCAAAACAAACAATAGCTGTTCGTATTTCTGCCATAGGCTTACCTTTTGTCGCATTGGTAAATCGATAAAATACATCCAGCGAAGAGTTTCCAGTCTGTTTCAAGGCTAAATCGATATGAACCCTATCACCAAGATGCCCTTCCCCTTTGAATGTCATCGCTGCATCTGCTTGTATAAGTGAAGTACCTCCAAAATCCAATTCCGTGAAGCCATAAGTAGCAAAGAAGCGAACTCTTGCCTCTTGTGCGAATGCTAAAAACTGCTGATTTGCGAGATGATTCCCGTAATTAAGATCTGAAACTCGCACTTCAATCTCTGTACTGTATGCCCAATCTTGGGGCATCTCTATTTTCATTCTGGCCATTTTACTCCGTCTTCAGGATTCTTACCCGTGTATTTGCTAAAATACTGTTTAAACTCATTGATAGTTTCATCCACTCCCTTTGTAATCATATAGGGCTCACTGAAAACAATCTGCTTTCTTCCGTAATCAAATGCTGCTCTCACTATAGGGATATTTGCATTTTTAGCTACGTGATAAAATCCAGTCTTCCACTTCTTACTATAGCTTCGAGTGCCTTCTGGAGTGATTGTAGTTACAAATTCTGTTTCAGTAGTATAGGCATGTACGAGTGAATCTACAAAATTGGTATTTTTACTTCGCTCTACAGGAAATCCACCCAATGCTCTGAATATAAAACCTATAGGCCAAACAAAGAGTTCCTTTTTAGCCAGATACTTTGGATTAAAATCTTTGTTATATTTTCTAAAAAGCACACCAATAACAAAGTCCCAATTACTGGTATGCGGAGCTACTACTATTAAGTATTTGGGTATAGTAGGGATAGTCCCTACAAACTTCCAACCCAAAACATCTTCAAATAGCCATCTAGCTATGCGATCAAGCATTTTTCATATCCGTTAATTGATTAAGCTTTGCTATAATTTCTTCCGAAATAGTCTCAGGTTTTCCTGTCTTACTATTCAACAATACAAACGTTACAAGAGCCTCTGAAGCTAATTCTTTAGTGTTCTTATCCGTAATGGTTTGACGCATTACCACACTTTTATTGTTGTACGTTACATCAGTGATTACTATCTCCACTACTTGAGTAGGCACGAGTTGCCTTTTATACGATATATTGATATTTACTACCACAAACAGCAGGTTACGTGTATCAAAGAATTTATCTTTTAGGGCAGGCTCCAAGAAGACCCATCTCGCTTCTTCCAGTAGCTCTAGGTACCGAGCATTATTCACATGGCCATAAGCGTCACAGTGATATCCACGTATCTGTAAGGTAGTTCCGTTCACACTACAAAGGTGTTAAAAATTGAAAGATATTAAGGTACATTAATCAAAACAAATGCTGAGCCAGTATGTTTGTTCCCTAATGCCAAATGTACTCATATCTGGCGGCACGGGTCTTATAGGCTCGGAAGTTGCTGCACATCTTAGGGAGTCAGGTTATTCTATCAAAATACTGACCCGTAAACCTACAAACCCATCCAATAACCTGTACCACTGGGATATAAAAAAGGGAGAAATAGACCCAAAAGCATGGGAAGATACAGACTATGTAATTAACCTCGCAGGAAGTTCAATAATTGGCGGTAGATGGACAGATAGCCGTAAAAAGGAACTTATAAGCTCTCGGGTAGATTCCACTGCTCTGCTGGTGAATACCATCCAAAAAAACAACATCAACATCAAGCACTTTATACAAGCGAGCGCTATGGGTTACTATGGCGATAGTGGAGACACTGTTCTCACAGAAGACTCTCCAGCAGGTGATGATTTTATGGCTAAACTTTGTGTGGACTGGGAAAATGCCGCTAGTCCCCTAGCGAGCACCACTAAGCTAAGTACGCTGCGCATCGGACTGTACCTGAGCAAAAATGGCGGAGTCTACCCCATACTAGGGAAAGTGGCTAAATTCTACGTAGCATCTGCATTTGGCGATGGCAAAATGTATGCGAATTACACCCATAAAAATGAGTTTGCTAAGCTCGTAGAGCTGCTCTTTAATGACAAACTGGACCACGGAACTTATAATATCGTAGGCAAGAATGCATTTCAGATGAACGACTTCATAAACGATATAGCCGAAAACGTAGGAACCAAAGCCTGGTTACCCAACATCCCGTCCTTTTTACTAAAACTAGCTTTAGGAGAAATGTCTGCCACATTGCTCAATAGTTATCGGGTTACTTCACCTAAACTAGAAGAAGCTGGTTTCCATATCTACGACGCTACTCCCGACGCACTAAAAGCTCTATGAACACTGTAATTCATTGGCACAGAAGAGACCTTCGCTTGGAGGATAATGCAGGGCTCTATGAAGCGCTTAAAAGTGGCGCCCGTGTGCAGCCTATATTCATTTTCGACACCAACATACTTGACAAGCTAGAGGATAAAACTGATGCCAGAGTGACCTTTATACATACAGAACTCCTCCGACTAAATGAAGAGCTAAAAGCACTTGGAAGTACCCTGAAAGTATACTATGGTAACCCTTCTGTACTATGGCCTAAGATACTAAAAGAAATACAACCCACAGCGGTATACACCAATAGAGACTATGAACCCTATGCCAAAGAACGTGATACAGCAGTAGAGCAAATACTCACCGAGCATAACACACCGTTTCTTACATTCAAGGACCATGTCATCTTTGAAACAGATGAAATACTAAAGGATGACGGAACTCCGTACGTAGTATACACACCATACAGCCGTAAGTGGAAGCAGAAGTTAAATGACTACTATTTACAGCCTTATCCCAACGTAGCGTATTTTCAAAATTTTAAAAAAACGGAACACGCTCCAATACTCCCTTTATCAGAAATGGGTTTTGAGAAAAATCCTATGTCCTTCCCCAAAAGGAGTACTACGCTAGGGATTATAAGAAACTACGAAGAACATAGAAACTTCCCTGCGATAGAAGGCACCTCCCGTCTATCGGTTCACTTTAGATTTGGGACTATAAGCATAAGAGATAAAGCCTCCAAAGGAAATAAAAGTAGCGAAAAGTGGTTAAACGAGCTGATCTGGAGGGACTTCTATATTCAAATTCTGCACCACTTCCCTCACGTAGTAAGGGGTAGTTTTAAACCTAAATATGATGCCATACAATGGTCTACTAACGAGGAGCATTTTCAAGCATGGTGCGAGGGAAAAACCGGGTATGGTATGGTAGATGCAGGTATGCGCGAGCTCAATACTACAGGTTTTATGCACAACAGAGTTCGCATGGTTGTTTCTAGCTTTCTAACCAAGCACCTGCTTATCGACTGGCGATGGGGAGAAGCCTATTTTGC
>DNHN01000145.1:0-13052 GCA_003485825.1 Bacteroidota bacterium
AATAGTGGTTTCGCATTAAATAGAGGTATTCATAGCAAAAAAAAAGGCCAAGAGCCTCCTTTTTTTTTGTTATCGACTATCACTGTAGCGCTGAGACTATTTCTTGTCTCATGCTGCGTAGACTATCCTGCTCCTTATCATCCATCCCTCTCCACTTTAGCTCTTTCCAAAGGTGAGGTAATGCCTCTACGACTCTAAACCAGCAAATGGCTCCGTAAAGGGCTACCGGAATCAGAGTCCAGACCCACCAATGATGGGGTAAAAACACCGCTGTAAGTATAACAAGCCCTAGAATTAGGAGCGTAGCATGTCCTGAACCTATTCCTACTTTTACCGCATCGCGAAACACAATATTTTTAAATTTACGCTTCACAAAACGATCATTTAGTTTAAACAAAAGTGACCAGACCAGGAAAATTGGGAAACTAATTCCGAAGGTAATCAAGGCAATCAACGCAGATAGGTAGTCAAAACCTCTATTCCCTACGTTTGAATCCAGCACCTTAGCCTGATTTAAGCTAGACATATACTTCCTTACTTTCTCTGCCAAATCACTATTCATTGCATTCGCCTTAGCAATAGATAGTTTCCAACGGTTGTTTATTTTGAACGGTATAGATTCATAATTCTCATTTACCATAAGGTCATGTACAAATTCCTTTTCTTCTGTAAACTCTCCTTTGGTCACTACGAATGACTCATCAAACGCATCTTGCACCTTAGCCGTAACCATTTTGATAAAGTCACGCTCATTGTTTTCGATCATCTCCCGATAATCTTTTACGCGTATCGGTTTGTGATAGGTCACATGAATAGTCTTAAACATATTTGGCCAAAAGCTCGTATAGTTTAATGCGGTAGGGACCACGTAAAGATCCATCTCATGATTACTTCGTTTAGCCATTTCTGCGGCGATAGAACCCGTCCCATTTTTCAACGGAAGTAGCGATTTTTCTGGGTAAGCAACACCTTCTGTAAAGATAAGTATTCCGTGTTTTAGTTTAAAACGTTCAAACAGCTCATCCATGGTTCTAGCGTTGCCACTTCTAGCTGTTTTGGGGTCTGCATCTCGTGCTCTAAAAATGGGCAGAATGCGCATACTCCTGAGCATATAATTAGCAAAAGGTTTAGCGAATGCATCACCTCTAGCCAGCGTATACACTCGTCTACGACTCATATGCTCAAAGACTACTCCGTCAAAAAAGGAATTTGGATGAGTACTCGCTATCAGTACTGGAACACCTTCCTTAAAATGCTCTGTGCCATCGAAGTGCACCTTACGTATCATAGCTCCTACAGGGAGTCTTAGTACGTTTCTAATAATGTGAAAAGCCCACTCGTTTACCATGTTATCGTATTACGTTTCCTAGTTGATCGGTTATCTTTTTTCTAAACTCTTGGAGGTTGGCCTGTACTTCAAGGCTAATTTTTATATCCTCTTCCGTCTCTGCTTCCTTTAAGCTTTCTTGATTTTCTAACATCAATATTTCTATGTGCTTTAGTTTCACATAGTTTAAGTTTTGCACTACCTGATGCTTGTAGCCATCCTCGTCTGTCTTTACTACTTTCTCAAAATTATCGAACCAACCCGGGCTGATCGTGTAACGCATAGAAAGCACCTCTGCCGCCACCTTACTCGTAGTGGCATTTCGGATAAAATACAGCTCATTGAGCACTTTGTGCTCCTCCAAATAAGCATGAGCCTCTTTAAATATTGGGGCCAAGTCTTCAGACACTGGCCAAATTTCATCTTCCTCTAGTTCTTTGAATATGAACTGAGCTACCGTTTGTTCTTCATCAAACTCCTTGTCTGCATAGAGAATAAGCGTTTTAAGCAGCTCTTCCTCTTGGTAATTCTTCTTATCCTCTAATAATGCTGGCGGAGTATGCATCTCCCCGTAATCTGGCACATAGTCAAAGTCTGGCGGAGGTCCGTCATTCCTATGCTGTTCTTCTACACGCGCTTCTCTACGTACCTCTCTATCCTTCTGCCTGCGGTTATCCAGTTTGAATTTATTGACCTCATCCACAAGAATACGCTCTGGTATCTCAAAAAGTGCTGCGGCTTCATTGATAAATGCAGCTCTTTTAAGTGGATCTGGTAAAGCTGCTATGTTCTCTGCTACGGATCGAGCTGCTTCTGCTTTTTTTATGGGGTCGTGCTTATTATCACCCAGTTTTATTTCGGCGATGAGCTCTATGAAATTTTGAGCCTTTTCGGCTACGTATCCCTGAAACTCTGCCGTACCTCTTTTCTGTATGAAACTATCTGGATCTTCATCAGCGGGGAATAATGCTACACGCACGTTTAGATCTGCTGCTAAAAGCGTACTGATATGTTTTAGACTCGCATTTACACCCGCCACATCTCCATCAAAAAGCATGGTAATGTTATGCGAAAATCGTTTTATCAATCGTGCTTGCTCCTCGGTAAACGCTGTACCACTAGCAGCTACTACATTCTCTACTCCGCTCTGGTTTAGACTTACCACATCCATATATCCCTCTACTAGAAATACTTGGTCTTTTATGCGGATATCATTCTTGGCTACGCTTAGACCATAGAGTTCCTTACGTTTTTCATACACTACCGTCTCAGGACTGTTCAGGTATTTAGGAGCCTTTGTGTCTTTCTTTATTATCCTACCACCGAAGCCTAGCACCTTGCCGCTTACATTGAAAATAGGGAAGACAATACGCTCTATAAAGGTGTCACGGAGGTTACTTTCTATGACTCCACCATCGTCACTTATCTTTTTTACTAGCCCCGCATCGAATAACTGCTGCGCTCCATATCCATTTTTTAGACCTTCATCGAGCAGGTGTGACTTATGCGTGCCACTTAAGCCTATGCTGAATTTATCTATAGTCTGCTGATTAATGCCACGTTCATTTAAATAAGGCTTGTAAATCACCTTGCCATCTTGGCTTTCATTTAATCGCTCGTAGAAATGTTTTCGTGCAAACTCCAAGCAGGCATACACTCCTTCTTTTACTCGAGCTTCTTCCTTCAGTTCGTTTACGTCTATTTGCCCTTCTTCTATTGGAATATTGTACTTATCTGCTAGATGCTTGATCGCTAAAGGGTATGAAACACCTTCGTGCTCCATAATAAACTGGAAAATATTGCCCCCTTGGCCACAACTGAAACACTTAAAAATTCCTTTGCTTGGGGATACACTCATACTGGCATTCTTGTCATCGTGAAAGGGACAAAGCCCTTTGTAATTAGCCCCAGCACGCTTCAGTGAAACGTACTCTCCTACCACCTCCTCTATGGGAGCCGTGTCAAAGATTTTGTCTATGATGGCTTGTGGTATCATTAAGTGACTACAAATAAACGAATTTATCATGTAGGAACACGCCTCAGAGTAGTGTTCCTACATGTAACGTGTTCCTACAAAAATCATTTACTTTTGACCTATGAATCTATCTGAAAAGATAAAACAACTCGCCGAACAGCATTTTGATGATTTGGTAGCTACGCGTAGGCACCTGCACAGTCATCCAGAATTGAGCTTTGAAGAATACGAAACCACAAAATTCATCGCCCAAAAACTGCAAGAAAATGGATACAACTTACACGCTATCACAGAAACTGGCGGCTACATAGATATACAAGGAAAGAATCCAGGCAGTAAAATTATTGCCTTGCGTGGAGACATCGATGCTCTTCCTATCATGGAGCAAAATGACATAGACTACAAATCGCAAAACGATGGTAAGATGCACGCTTGCGGGCATGATGTGCATACCACGTGTCTGCTAGGTGCGGTCCGTATTTTACATGAATTGAAAGACGAGTTTGAAGGAACAATACGCTGCATTTTTCAACCGGGAGAAGAACGACTTCCTGGCGGAGCAAGCATCATGATAAAAAATGGTGTACTCCAAAATCCTAAAGTAGAAAAGATCCTTGGCCAACATGTAATGCCGCTCATAGACGCCGGTAAGGTTGGTTTTCGCTCTGGCTTATATATGGCCAGTGCAGATGAAATACACATCAAAGTACTCGGTAAAGGTGGTCACGGAGCACATCCACATCAGAATATAGACCCGGTACTCATAGCGGCACAAATCATTACACAACTGCAGACAGTAGTAAGTCGACATGCCAATCCTAGCATCCCTAGCGTACTGAGTATCGGCAAAGTAATAGCCAATGGTGCTACCAACATCATCCCAAATGAAGTTACCATGGAAGGAACTTTTCGCACGTATGACGAAGAATGGCGCATGCGCGCTCATACACTCATAGAGAAAATGTGTAACGATATAGCAGAATCTCACGGAGCCAAGTGTGAGGCCGAAGTAAGAAAAGGGTATCCGTTTCTCCGAAACGACGAAGAACTCAGTAACCATGCCCGCACTTGGGCAGAGGAATACCTCGGAGCAGAGAATGTAGAAGACTTAGAGATATGGCCAGCAGGAGAAGATTTCGCCTATTACTCCCAAGAAATACCTGCTTGCTTTTATAGGCTAGGAATACGCAACCAAGAGCGTGGAATTACATCTATGCTGCATACTCCTACTTTTGATATCGATGAAAAAGCACTCAAAGTGGGCAGTGGATTGATGGCGTGGCTGGCGGTGAGGGAATTGCTCTCGGCACATTCTTCCCCGAAGGTCGAAGAACACTCGAACTGACAATATACATAGTCTTACATCCAATGTCTCAACATAAACAACGACTGGGCAAAGAAGGTGAAGAGATAGCCACCGCTCATCTTATTCAAGAAAAGTATAAAATACTCGCACGCAATTACCGCAGCGGCAGAGCAGAAATAGATATCATAGCCATGAAGGATGACCTCCTGATCATCGTAGAAGTAAAAACGCGTGAAACGGATAAATACGGTAACCCAGAAGAAAGTGTGGGCACTGGTAAAATCAATATGCTCGCTCAGGGCGCAGAAGACTTTATGCTAGACCGAGATTTACATAACAATGTGCGGTACGACATTATCTCCATCATCAAAAATCAATACAAAACAGATGTGCATCACATGATAGATGCTTTTTGGCCTGGGTTGTATTGACACTTATTTCATCTAAGCATTCCACACCTCACTCGTTTATACCATTATGAAAAAATACATGCCTGTTATTCTACATATTATTCCTGCACTCATTCTAGTACAGACATTATACTTTAAGTATAGTGGAACACCAGAGAGCGTCTATATTTTTGAAACATTAGGTCTGGAACCACATGGCAGAATAGGAAGTGGTATCGCCGAGCTGATAGCTGCGATCCTGCTCCTTATACCTAAAACTGCTTGGGCTGGTGCTGGACTATCTCTTGGAATAATAAGCGGTGCGATCATAGCTCACCTTAGTCAACTGGGCACAGAAGTCCAAGGAGATGGCGGATACTTGTTCTTTTTGGCTGTGGTGGTGTTCGTGACCAGTGCGATAGTGCTCCGGATGAATAGAAAAGAGATTCCTGTAGTTGGGAGTAGACTATAACTTCACTACTTTACGTCGAAGTACCTCACCATTACCAGCAGTAAACGTAAGGTAATACGCCCCTTGTGTCCAGTTAGATACATCATTTATCACCCAAGAGGAGGCCGCCTCCAATGCATAACTTAGCACCTCTTTGCCTTGAATATCCGTCACTACTAAGTTGCCCGCTTGTGGCACCTGCATGCGCCAATGCAGTTGATTTCCTACTGGATTACTTACTACTAGGAAGTTATCTATATGCTGTTCTGATACGCTCGCTATAGTGCGGTTTATCCCCATCTTTATCTCTACAGGAAGGTGATCACTCATCTCGTAAAGTGCTGTAAGTACTGCACTCGGCACAGCACTATTCGTACCTGTATTTATACTACTGTTGAAATGGTTTCCATCATTTCCCACTGCTCTGTAACTACCCGGTATGTACGCTAATCCGCGCGTATTGTCCAATAACTCCTGACCACAAAGTACAAAATCAAATCGATCATCTAATCCTCCTCCACTGTGGCAGCTCCCACTGACACGTGTACTCTGTGTATGTACAGATGCGAAAGCACCACTATTATTCCAAGACCCGGGCTTATTGATAGGGTCTTTAAATCGGATAGCTCTGTTAGGGTCTGCTGTTAAGTTAATGAAACCTTGTTCATTACTCGTATACATATTGAAATCTCCAGAGATAACGTAGTTGTGATCCGCTTGGTAATTGTCTCCATGATATTTCATTACTGCTTCTGTAGCTTGAGCTCGTTCAGCTACATTAGATGAGCCTGAACTTGCCTTAAAATGAGCGACATATACCGTAAGAAAGGTAGTGTCTCCTGCCTCCAGCGCTGAATTATCTAAGTAATACAAGGTATATGCATCTATCTGTCTTACTATGAACTGCCCCGTGGCTGTCCTGTCTATTTTATCTTGTTTATAGAGCGCTAGCTTATTTTTATTGTAATACAACATATTACAGAGGCTAGAATTTGCCGAATAATTGCATTGTTTGTAAAAATCACGGCCATTTTTATTGAGTGAATTTTCCAGTAATCGAGTAGGTGATATACCATCTCCAGCCAACTCATTTACCGTAATTATATCCGGCAGCAGGTAGTCTACTATGGTACTCATGTATACATCTTTTTGTAAATGGCTATTATTACTTACCGTACAAAAAGTAGAGTAATTCCTATAGTTTAGCACGTTGTAATGCATAAATGTAAGCGTGTCTGTGACAGACTGTGCAGACACTGCACTCGTTATGATTAAGGCGAAAATAGTAATCTTTCTCATGAGTCTTCAAAGGTAATCTATCAAAGTTAAGCTTCTGTTAAATTGTGCTTCTTGACCAAGAAATGCAAAAACTCTCCGGTACATCGTTCTACGGTTTGATAACATACTTCGAACCCATCTTCATCACCAAACCATGGGTCTGCTACATCACTACCTTCGTCTTCAGTATCAAAGTCCCGTATCTTAAACACTTGGGCGGAAGCTTTCTCTGGTTTTACTTTTTCGGCATTTTGCGCATTGCTGTCATCCATAACGAGTAAATAATCATACGTTATAAAATCTTCCGACTTTAATTGCTTACCTTTATGGTTAATGGGTATACGATGCTTCTCTGCTACAGCGATAGTGCGCGGATCGGGCGCTTCTCCGATATGGTATGCCGCGGTACCACAGCTAGCCACAACTATTTTATCTGTCAATCCCGCATCCTTTACTCTCTTGGCGAAAACGGCCTCAGCTAGGGGTGAGCGACAGATATTTCCAAGGCACACAAACATTACTTTTATCATAGGTGAAGTATAACTATTTGTATCCATAAAAACGATAAATATAATTTAGACTACGTTTAGAATGACTTCTATATGCTTTATTTTCATACGATTACGCTTCTCCAAATGAAGTTTATTTGTTCTAAAACATCGGGGAGCAAAAAAATACTTAGTTGGATACTTGCTATGTTGCACGAATGTCTGATTTTTGCACGCAGAAAGAACAACAGCATTTATGGAAAATATATTAATCGTTTTATGCATTTTAATTTTGGCTTCAGCAATAGGAGGCACTCAATTACCTAAACTTCCTGGAGCAATCCTTTCTTTAGGAGCATTATTCCTTGCTTTATTTAACGGTCATGCTTTCCAAAACATGGCAAGCGTATTCTTTATCATCCCAGCTCTTCTAGCTGTTGTAGGTGTGCTTTCGTTCCTTGCTGAAAAAAGATTGCTGGCACAAGGTTCAAATGCGAGTAGCAGAGATCAACTTCTTGGAGGATCTATTTTTCAGGTAGTGTTTATCTTAACAGTTACAGTATACTTCGTATCTACCTTCTTTTTCCCTCACTTTAGCTAAAAAAAGCTTTTTTATCGGTTTCCTATAGTATTGCCACGGGTTGGTAGTGTACTATTGTGGATATGGAATTAGCTATCATTCTAGCAGGTATCCTGCTCATCATAGTTGGTTTTGCAGGTAGTATATTGCCCGCTCTACCAGGACCACCCGTCTCCTACGGAGGTTTATTATTACTCTTACTACACCCAGCAGCTAAAGCTGTAATGGAAGCCAATGACTTCATCTGGCTAATCACACTAGGCGTTATCACTGCATTCATCACGGCTATAGATTACTACATGCCCATCTGGGGAACTAAAAAATTTGGAGGAACAAAAGCAGGGTCTAGAGGGAGCACAATAGGACTGGTAGTAGCCGTAATACTTACTTTTATGACTTCTGGGCTTGGAGCCATATTAATCATCGCTGGGCCCTTCGTAGGTGCTTATATAGGTGAAAAACAAGCTGGACAGACTCCTCAAGTTGCGCTGCAAAGTGCCAAAGGTTCTTTTCTTGGTTTTATCGCAGGTACGTTTATGAAGGTAGTAATGGTTGTGGCTATAGGGATTTATTTCACCTATTTACTGGTTTAGGTGTTTTACAATTTTTCTAACAAGGCTAGGAGAATAGCCTGTTTTACTCCAGACCTTCTCACTATTCCCATCAAAAGCATCCACCGAAGGATAAGACTCAATCAAACTGTCCGTGTATTTCTCTGTGACATAGTACGGCGACACGCAATTGCTAGACTCTAAATACTGTCGTAATGCTTCCGGATTCATTACTTGACTATTCACATAGATAATATGATTTGCCGCCATGCTGCCCTCTTCAATTTTCTCAGTAAGCCCTTTAGCAAGAACCGCACATGGTTTACAGCCCCTAAACGTATATACCACAATGCATCTTATGCTTGTATCGTATGGTATAGCATTAAAATTTTTAAAACTATCCAAATCACTGATTCGCTGGATAGGTATAGTACTATCTGCAGGAACCTCTTCGGTCCAAGACTGCCCGTGGCTTACTAGTGCCACTATTATTGCTAAACAAAGTGTGATTATTCTCATAGGCTATAGTTCCACCATATCAGCTATCGTCTTGCCAATACTCAGACTGGAAGTAGCCGCTGGACTAGGCGCATTGATCACGTGAATCGCACGCTTCTCCGTCACTAGTTTAAAATCATCGAGTAATCCACCTGTCTTATCGCAGGCCTGTGCTCGCACACCTGCTGGCGCAGCCACTAAGTGTTCTTCTCGTATCTCTGGGATAAGTTTTTGGAGTGCTTTCGTAAATTGCTTTTTGCTAAATGAGCGGTATATCTCTCCTAGTCCAGTTTTCCAGTACTTAAACATCACTTTCTGAAAGCCTGGCCAAAGTAGACTGCCAAAGAACTCTTTAAAGTCAAAATCTGTACGCTTGTACCCTTCTTTTTTGAATGCAAACACAGCATTTGGTCCAGCCTCTATCCCTCCATCAGCCATGCGTGTAAAGTGTACCCCAAGAAATGGGAAAGCAGGGTCTGGAACTGGATAAATCAAGTGTTTTACCAGATGCTCAGCCTCTGTAGTCAGTTCAAAGTACTCTCCTCTGAACGGGATAATCTTAGTATCTATATCTCCCAAATGCATCTTGGCTACTTCATCACTATACAGCCCTGCACAGTTGATCATCATCTTGCACTCTACGAAACTCTTATTCGTCACTATCTGTACTCCGTCTGCCGTTTCCTCTATAGATTTTACTAGCGTATTGAGACGTATCTCCCCACCAGCGGCAGTAATTTTTTCGGCTAGCTTAGCACATACATTTTTGTAATTAATTATACCCGTCTGTGGTACGCGTATGCCCTGCACACCTGCTAGATGGGGCTCTATCTCTTTCAGTCTGGCCTTGTCTAACATTTCCAAACCTTCCAGTCCATTCTCTCTCCCTCTATCAAACAATGTACGAAGTGCAGGAATTTCACTCTCATCTGAGGCTACTACTACTTTGCCACATAGCTCGTAGTGTATTTCATGCTCATTGCAAAAATCCAAGAGCATGTTGTACCCGTCTATGCAGTTTTTAGCCTTCAGACTTCCTGGCTTATAATATAATCCAGAGTGTATCACTCCGCTATTATTCCCCGTCTGATGAAAAGCAAGTTCTGCTTCCTTCTCGAGAACTACTATTTTCTTATCGCTATACTTCTGACTAAGATGGTACGCTGTAGCTAGTCCTACTATACCTCCTCCTACTATGGCTATATCTGCGTTCATTACTGCGTACGAAAGTAAGGATTACCGCGTAAAAACTATACAAGACTAGACGGAACACTTAAGCAATTTCGCTTACTCCATTCCCCTAATCTCAGGAGCTCCCAGTTTTCTAAGTTTTTGATACGTATCGTTAATCTGAGTATCCAGGTGAGTAACTTGCTGCTCGATATCACGTAGCATACTTTTAGCTATCGCTAGACTAGCCTTGGCAGTGCCTGTAGGTCCATACGTACTCCCGTAAAGTGCCCCTGCTGCTGCCCATATACGGTCATTGAGTGTCGGCATATCTTTTTCCCCTATCGCAGCTTTAGCTGTATTTCCGTAGAGCATCTTATCCATTGCCCGTATAGCTTCTTGTAGCTTCAAGAGCTCTGCATCCACCACACCAAAAGACGCAGGCAAGCGCTGTGCTGCTACGCGTAGTGTTTCTACTTTACGCTTCTGCTCTCGATAGATTGTCATTAGGTCTCCTCGCTGGTCTACAGTAGCTATATACTCTTTCTCAAAGGCATCTTTCTCCGCCTCAGACTTTCCTGCCAGCGTGCTCTTATACAGCGATTCTACCTGAAAAACAACTGGCTTATCTAGCTGTGTAGCTTTACCATTTATTCGCCTGTACAGCGTAGCAGAGTACGTCCCCGCTGGAGCTAAAAATCCGTCTGATTTATTCCCGTTATCTTTCTCATTTTCTCCTATGGCATAGGCCGAGGAGTACCTGAGATTCCATGCTTCTCTGTGAAACCCCTTACCTGATGCTACCTTAAAACTTCGGACTACTTTATTCCTACTGTCTTTTATCACAAGCCAGTGCTCCTCTTTATTCTCATTTTGCTCTGCTTCCAGCTCTTCCCACCCTACGAATGGAATATCTCTTTCATTTTTAGTCAGTTTCTTTTCCTCTTTACTGCGAATAGCCGCTTTCGTTTCCTGTGTTTCTTTGAGGTAATACGTAAATACTGCTCCGTATTCAGGGTTCTTTCCTACAAAGTGCTGCCCTCCGAGTGAGCCGCTTTCTTGCCTTCCGTCTGCCTTTGGCAGAAATAGATCTGCTGCTCGCAGCGGAAATAGTTTGGCTTCTTCTTCCAGTAAATCTTGATCTACCTCTCGAAGAAAACTGTAATCATCTAGGATATAGAAACTTCTACCAAAACTAGCTGCTACCAAATCATTTTCACGCTTCTGAATTGCTAAATCTCTGAATGATATCGTCGGCAATCCACTTTTCAGTTGCTTCCATGTTTCCCCGGCATTTGGACTAAAGAAAAGCCCAAACTCTGTACCTATGAAGAGTAATTCTGGCTTTACATGATCTTGCACTATTCGCCATACATAATGATTCTTAGGCAGATTACTAGATATTGACTTCCACGACTTTCCTTTGTTTTTACTCACGTATAAATACGAAGCATAGTCTCCTGTTTTGTGATTATCTAAAGCTACATACACTGTATTTTCGTCATGCAGATCTGCTTTTATGTCATTCACATACGCTCGCTTAGGAGCACCAGGGAGTGCTTTCACATCTGTCACTTTCCAGTTTTTACCGCCATCTTCAGATACTTGAATTAGCCCGTCATCCGTACCTATGTACAGTAGGTTTTCATTTTTGGGGCTTTCACTTATGCTCGTGATTGTATTGTACGTGCTCATCGCATACAGGTCCCAAGGATTGGTATAGCTCTGCTGCTTGCCCAAGATAGGAAGCGAAAGTCGCTCTTCATTTCTAGTCAGATCAGGCGACAATGTATCCCAAGAGTCTCCCCTATTATCTGATCTCCAGAGTCGATGTGATGCGACATATACGCGTTTTGGATCGTGCGAACTGACCAATATAGGAGCGTCCCAATTGTACCGCTCAAATCCATCTCCGGCTCCGGGCTGTGGGCGTATGGCTACACGCTCACCCGTGGCCATATCGAGTCTGGCAAAATATCCTTGCTGGCTCTGAGCATAAACTATATTCGGATTACCTGGCTCAGTGGCTGGCTGATGTCCATCTCCACCAAGCACTATGCTCCAGTCTCCATTAGTAATGCCTGACTGTTTATCTGTGCGGCTAGGACCACCCTGTGTATTATTATCCTGTGTACCTCCATAAATATTATAAAACGGTGCTGCATCATCCACCGCCAGTTTGTAAAACTGAGTAATCGGCAGATTCCCCATATGTCTCCACTCTGCTGCTAAGTCAAAACTCTCGTACACCCCTCCGTCTGTGCCTATCATTAAGTAGTCTGGGTCACTTGGTCTGAAGACTACAGTATGGTTATCTACGTGTTTGTATTTTCGACCTACATCCTTGAAGGTCTTTCCTCCATCCTCCGTTACTTTCAAGTAATTATTAGCGAAATAAACTCTGTCAAACTGATGTGGGCTGGCATAAATCTCTTGATAATAGTGAGGTCCAGTACCCCCTGAAACCATATCAGACTGCTTGGTCCAGCTGGCCCCTCTATTTTTACTCTTATAAAATCCACCTTTCTTTAAGTCTAACTCAATAGCTGCATAAATTACATCTGGATTCTGCGGAGATATGGCAAGTCCAATTTTCCCCATATTCCCACTTGGAAGTCCTGTTTTTAACCGTTTCCAGTCTTCCCCTCCATTGGTGCTTTTATAGATAGCTGTATTAGGGCCCCCACCTAAGTATGCAGCTACCGTACGGTGTCTCTCCCACGTGGCAGCATACAGTACATTCGGGTCTCTAGGATCTATGATTAGATCTGTAGCTCCTGTCCAGTCTGCATCACCAAGGGTTCGCTTCCATTTCTTCCCTCCGTCCGTAGTGAGATAGACTCCACGCTCACCACCGCGACTCCATAATGGACCTTGACTGGCTACCCACACGATATCTGGATTTATAGGATGGACTATTATTTTAGATATGTGTTCTGAGGTTTTCAGTCCCTTATTTTCCCAAGACTTTCCTCCGTTTTTACTCAGGTATACTCCGTCACCATAACTGATATGTCTACCCCCTACATTCTCACCAGA
>DNHN01000145.1:13103-18194 GCA_003485825.1 Bacteroidota bacterium
ACCTTCTGTTTATCAAAAATAGGCTTAAAGGTAATCCCGGCATTTTTGGTTTCCCACACGCCACCTGAAGCTACCCCTACTAAGTAGTGATTTTCATCTTTAGGATCTATGGCTATATCCGCTATTCGCCCTGTCATAAAAGCTGGGCCTACACTTCGCATATCTATTCCGTCAGTATTAAGGCTATCCCATTTTGTCTTTGTATTTTGTGCTAAAGTAACGAGACTAACAGACAGTAGTAAACTCAATACTGTGCATCTTTTTAATAGTGTAGGACCATTCATATCGGTCAAAAATAAAGTAAAATCACTTATCTACACTGCATTTAGTCTTCGCATAGGTTCAGTAAAATATCCCTGTGCGTTGAGATACACTGGGAGCCTTGAAAATTTAAAGATGTAAGCGTTAGTAACTTCGTACGTTTTTATACCAAAATAGTATCTTCGTAGCATGCATAGAATAGAAAAATTATTGGAAGACAGAATCCTCTTTTTAGATGGGGCGATGGGTACTATGATCCAGAAGCACAAGCTTACCGAGGAGCAGTATCGCGGCGAAAGATTCTCTGACTATGCACATAATCTAAAAGGCAATAATGATCTGCTGAGCATCACTCAGCCCGCTGTTATAAGCCAGATACACAAGGAGTTTTTAGACGCTGGGGCAGATATCATAGAAACCAATACATTCAATAGCACTGCAGTAAGCATGGCGGATTACCATATGGAGTTTTTGGTAGATGAGTTAAACCTAGTTTCTGCTCAGCTCGCACGTGCCGCAGTAGATGAATATACTGCCATCAACCCAGACAAACCACGTTTCGTAGCTGGCAGCATAGGACCTACGAATAAAACCGCTTCATTAAGCCCCGATGTCAATAATCCTGGATTTAGAGCTGTGAGTTTTGACGACCTTGTGGCTACCTATAAGCAGCAAGCAACAGCTTTGGCTAAAGGCGGAGTAGATATATTTTTGATAGAAACGGTGTTTGATACACTCAACTGTAAGGCAGCCATATTTGCGCTGCTGGAAGTAAAAGACGAACTGGAGATAGACACTCCTATTATGATCAGTGGAACCATCACAGATGCCAGTGGCAGAACACTCAGTGGACAAACGGTTGAAGCATTTTGGTACAGTGTAAGTCACGCTAAGCCCCTTAGTATAGGACTAAACTGTGCGCTAGGAGCAGATCAGATGCGTCCATTTATCAAAGAACTTAGTGACAAAGCGTGGTGTAGAGTATCTGCCCACCCCAATGCTGGATTGCCCAATGAATTTGGCGAATACGATGAAACGCCTGAGAGCATGAGTAAGGTAGTAGGCGAGTTTGCCAGTAGTGGATTCTTAAACATCGTAGGGGGATGCTGCGGCACTACTCCTGAGCACCTGAAGGCTATCATAGAACGGGTACAGTCTGAGAAGCCTAGGGAGGTTCCTGTGCTTGCCGTACAATAGCATCATCTAGTTTAGCGTTATAGCCGCATGCGAAACCTCTTCCTATTATTCGTGATGACACTCGGATACTTTTCCAATGCACAGGTAAAAGAGGTAAATTTCCTGGGTAAAAACTGGTATTTGCATGGGTATGATTTTAGGATAGGGAACTCCATTCACTCGCAAGCCTATGACAATAAGTTACCAAGTTTAGTAAGCTTCCCTTCAGAAAATTATAGAGCTTCTACATTGGAGAATACTGAAATAAACGATTGGGGATTTGATGGACCCAGTTTATTTACCGTTGGGTTTGTACTACGTCCATTTTATCTCTCAGATAAGGTCTGGAAACGGCATATTGAAGTCGCTCACGACGTTGAACTAAAAAGAAGAAACATTGCTTATTTTGACCAAACTCCAAATCCTAATTTCGACTACGACTACAGAGACTATAGGTTAAAGACTTCTCACTTGGGATATTCTCCTAAGATTACTTATAGCTCTCCATCATTTTTAAGAAGATTTAAAGCCTATGCATCATTATACAGTTCATTGAGATTACCTCTTAATGGATACCTCTATACAAATCCAGACGCGAAGGTAGCAGATCCAAATGCACGGAGTAATTACTTTACTATCCATGGCACCTCTTATTCAGACCGAATAGCTGCTGAATACTTTGAGATGTGCGGTGGAGCACAGATAGGCATAAAAATGAATATTCACTGTAAGTGGAATATCCATCTAGAGAGAAATATGCATACACTTCATTCATTTTCTAAAGACTTTACTCAGTCAAATTCTGGATCTTCGCAGGGGTTCCGATTTGGCATAAGGTATATGTATGGAACTCCTCCTACCCAAGATGCTAAAACACTTGACGATGATAACCCTGTCTTTTGGTAAATTGCTTTTGTAGTACCTTTACCAAATGAAAAAGACACTTTACCTTCTCTCCATAGTTGCCTTGGTGGCTAGCTGTAAGCAGCCAGAATCTAAAAAAGCAGCTTCGAATACCATACAGCCGAGCATTTTATTCAACGTGAGTGATGGCAGTAATGTTTCGTCTTTTAATGTATATAGAAACGATGATATAGTGCTGCAATTGCCAGCATCTAGTGCTCAGAATATAGACTATGATTTTGAAGATGTGGAGATGTACTTAGAAGACTTAGACTCCCTTAAATATACTGTAGAACCTTTATTTATGGATTCTACGAATGCCAATGTTGATATACAAATGGAGCTTCAGATAGACGACAGTGCAGTAGTCACTCAAAACATTGCAGGAATAACATATGGCCAGGTAGCCGAATTGAACTATACTAAAAAGTAAAAAATGTCAGAAGCAGTAGCGAATTTAAGAGAACAAGCAGTAGCTGAGCGCATGGGAGCTGCAGGTATACGAATGAAAAATAGAGCTGATTTTTATTACCTTGTGGAGCATAAATTAGGATAGTTCCTATTATACTTTAGATAAAAGCAGATCTGTCAAATTGATAGTCGTGCTTTTCTATGACCATTGAAAAAGCCTTTTTATCCACTTAAACTTGGTTTTAGAATACGGAGAATACTTAATATTAGGCTCTAACCAAGTAGGCTTATCCAGTATACTTTTATAATTAGAAAATGATCTAAATCCTTCCTCTCCATGATATGCCCCCATACCACTGGCACCTACTCCTCCAAAAGGTAAATGACTATTAACGATATGCATTACAGCGTCATTCACCGCTCCTCCACCAAAAGAAACTTTTGCCATAAACATATCGACCTCGCTCTTCTTATTCGAATAGATATATGCGGCTAGCGGCTTGTCTGATTTAGCAATAACTGCATACGCATCTTCGAGTGTATCGTAAGGTATGATGGGCCATACGGGTCCAAATATCTCCTCTTGCATAGCGGCATCGTCTGCGCTACTCGGATACAATACCGTAGGTTGTATAGTACGTAATACATTATTGACCTCACCACCCAGCACCACTTTATTCCTAGATATAAGCGCTGCTATTCTATCCATATTTCGCTCATTAATAATCTGTACATAATTATCATTTGCCGTATCATAGTTAGCCTTCGACACTTCTTTTTTTACCCTATCAATAAACTCATCAGCTATCCTCTTATCTACCAGCACATAATCAGGCGCTATACACGTCTGCCCCGCATTGAGAAACTTAGCCCATACTAATCTTTTTACGGTAACGCTTAAGTCACAGCTAGCCATAACGAGTGCTGGACTCTTACCTCCTAACTCTAGTGTCACAGGAGTTAGGTTCTCAGCGGCAGCTTTGTAAACTATTTTGCCTACGGTGCTGCTACCTGTGAAAAAGATCTTATCCCACTTTTGATGAAGTAACTCTGTAGCCTCTGGTAAACCTCCTTCTATCACATGCAGTAAGCCAGCATCAAAATTTTCATTTATAAGTCGAGCCATAACCGCACTAGTTCGCTTAGGCAGCTCACTAGGCTTAAGTACTACAGAACATCCTGCCGATATAGCTGCTACTATGGGCGCTAGGGATAAGTAATAAGGATAATTCCACGCACCTATCACTAAGGCTACTCCTAGTGGTTCAGGGACAATATAACTACTGGCTGGCTGATTTAGTAGATTCGTAGTAACATGCTTTTTACGTGCCCAATTATCTAGCTTACTCACTGCCTCATCTATATCATGATATACTAAAGCTAGCTCAGTAGCATACGTTTCAAATTCAGATTTTTTAAAATCAGCATATATAGCCGAATACAACTTATTCTCATTTGTTTGTAGTGCGCGCCTTAGCTTACGTAATATCTCTTTACGTGCCTTTAGCGATCTAGTAGCACCTGATTTATAATACTTCCTTTGCCCTTCTAGGACTTCTTCTACTTTACTTGGCATAGCTAATTCTATCTCTTATTCCGCCGTCTGCTCTATGTATAACTACCGCTGCATTGTGGTTCTTTGCTATCCGCTTCGCTCTTCGTATAGCGGTGCTTTGTTTTCTAAACGTATCCGTATAACGAGAATTCCCTTCTCCTTTTATAGCCCATCCTTTTTCGTGTGGCACTACGTGTTGATTCCAAGACTTTGGTGATGTGCGTATACCTTGATCTTTAGCCCAAGCTTTGAAGATTTTTTTTAGTAGGTCTACCCAAAACTGTGCTTCAGTTATTTTAGCCATGCTGCAAAGATAAGTTCATCGCGCTATATCCTTATTCTAACGCTTGTGCCAGCATCTCTTCATACTCCTCATTAGGCACTTCTTTAGCGCCAAACTGCAGTAAGTGGTCATTGATATATTGTGTATCCAGCAGTCTAAAATCATTTTCTTTTAAAAACTCAACTAGGAATACTAAGGCTATCTTACTGGCATCTGTCTCCTTATGAAACATACTTTCTCCAAAAAAAACCTTACCTATAGCTACGCCATACAGCCCACCCACAAGCTGGCCTTCCCGCCACGTTTCAAAACTAAAGCCGTAGCCCATCTCATTCAGTTTGCAGTATGATGCGATGATATCTTCACTAATCCAAGTGTCTTCACGTGCTGCACATCCGCGCATAGTTCCTTCAAAATCTCCGTTTATTCGCAGCTCGAAATGACCACGCTTATACAAGCGCTTTAGGTTTTTAGAAACATGAAAAGTCTCTAGTGGAATAAT
>DNHN01000207.1 GCA_003485825.1 Bacteroidota bacterium
GTCTGTGTAGTGCACATGCCACAGCTCGTCAACAGGGACATCGTCACCATCAAGACAATTCCACTTGGGATCTAAATCTTTAACTATAGGCTGACCAGAGAACTTATTAATCATTCTATGATGTGACTCAGGAATATTTTTCATACGATTGGATGGCATCGAGTAATCTTCAAAGGCTGCACAATCAAATACCATTACACAAAACTCGTGTCCACCAAAACGCTGTCCTCGTCTAGCTGCAACAGGCTTACCTTCCATATCAATATTGATTAAATCGTTGATATCCTTGAAGTTAATCATGTCACAATCAGTATATATTGCTCTACCTTTGAACCCGCATGCCTCAGGAATAACCCAACGGAAGCCTGAGAAAGGAGTAGACCACATTTGAGTCTGCCACCCACCCCATAGCGATGTATCATCATGCGTCTGCCTCATCCATGTGATTTCAACAGGCACAGAAGCATTCTTACGAATAGAATACTCATATACCATCTCACACTCAGCATCTTCTCCATTGGCAGATGTACCTATGAATATTCTAACTGGCTCACTCATTTATTATGCCTCTGCTTCAAATTATCAATCGACGTAATTATATCCTAAGACATATTATATAATAATATCTCAGCTGGATCAACATCGAATGCTGCTTATTCTTCCCTGCACACCAGCCCTTCGTTAGCCTGTAGGACATTAATTATGTGCTCGTCAGTTATCCATTGACTATCATTTTCTATGGTGAGCTTACCATTTTTCTGTGTGTACATCTCGGGATGAAAGTTTGCAAGATCCCGATAGTATTGAACAGTTCTTTTTTCTCTATGCCAGTCGACATAGTGTCCTTCTGGATAAACGTGCTGCGGGACCACCTCGCTATCAATCACATTAAGACCGACATGCCTCAGGTACGTTCCATACACAAATTCGGGCTGATACTTCCAACTAGCAACGTCTTTGTTGAACAGAGAGAAAGGTATCCATTTGTTAAAGTGAAAGTACCAACACATCGCTGTAAATGTGCCAAATGCAAATCCATCCCAAACATTCACAGGACTCGACTTGCCACCCATCTTCGTTGTTATTACAACATCGTTGCTTTTCTGAACAAGGGGCAGATAGTCGATTAACTTGCCTTTGTATTTAAAGTCGTATCGAAGTCGGACAACAATGTCGTAGTCAATTTTAGATTTAACTACGAGGTCAAAGGCAGCTGCTGTCATGTGCTGAATACGACCTAGCATGAATATAGGATGGTTTTTTCTATTACTTAAAAGTGTTGCCTCGAAGTGCCATAGATCTGTTCTTGCAACGCAATTGTAATCGACTTTTGCAATCTTTTTGAAGTTGGCTGAATTTTCAATGACAGTGCATTCTTCTGGTGTTGTCTTTATCCACGTGGAATGGTAGCTGTCGTAATCAAGACCCTGCAAGAATTCATCTCTATGCTGCTTAGAAACAGTTTCGAAAGTTCTAGGCTCCCCACTATACACAACTGCAATTTTCATACGTTGTTTTCCGTTTCGAATGGAGCCTCTACACGAATCGCGCCGTGTACTGCATTTCTCGTAGTTGGTGCAGTGACATCTCCTCGACAATGAAAACCACTTGTATCAGCAACAACTAGTGAGTTTGCTTTGGCTACAATAGGTTCTAGTTTGAGGTTCATGCTAGCAAGGTCATCAGGTAAAGCTCTGAACGAACCCTCACTGTGACCTTTATTTCTTCTTGTGTCCCACGTACCATTAGTAACAGCAATTGATTCCCTTAGATAGAAATCTAACTGCTCTGTACTTAAAGTTGTGCTTCCCTTAGCATACATGAATGCTCCTTCATTGACATCCTCGGGGAAGTACCAATACTTGAGGCATGGATAGAATACGTCGCTGTGACATACTTTTTGAATGTCTCCATTACTCGGGTTATTCTGCAGCCGTTGAACGTAACTCGTATGTAAGAAATGATCCCAGGCTGCATCCTCGTAATCTACTCTACGTACAGCTTCAGCACAAACTGGAAATATTTTTTCTTTGAATACGTTGTAAAATAACTTCTGGTCATACTCCTTAGACATGACCTCTTTTATTTTATTAAACGGTTGAATGTTTTCGCAGATTGGATAGGAAAGAATGAAGTCTTTTATTTTCTTGGATGTACTGTCGTCAAGGAAGTTTTCAATCACCATCACGCCATCACGGTTGTACTCTTCGATTCCACTACCTCTTAGGTCGTGGGCATGCCTTGCGAATATCATTCTGAATATATGAAGACCCTTCTCCATAAGATCAACGCGACCAAACAGAGGATGCACATTCTTTGTCAAAAAGAACTTATGCCCAGTAAACACAATTGGATCTGGGTCTTCTCCAAATAGAATTTTATAAGCTAGTTGCGTTTGATCTGCAAAATTGTCTTCGGTAAGATAGTACTCTATGTTGTAGATATCGTCGCACTGAGCTCCAGATATCATGGATTTCTCGTACAGATAGTTGGCAAGATAAGTTTTCACATCCTCTCCTTTGGGATACAAATCAATAGACCATCGTTTACGGGTATATCTTTCCTTTCAATGGTTTGAAAAATTGTATGTCGAGCCCGATGATCAGTATTATACAAATATGCATAATCTTCAAACCCTTCAATATTCTCTCTGTCTGGTCGTTTATAGTCAACAGCATTTTCTTTGTCTGTCTCCATAATAATTATAGGTCTTTTGTTGTTTATAAACTCCAGACCTCCTTCAATAACCTCAGACTGATATCCTTCAATATCACTCAGTATCAAATCTACAGGATCTGTATAATCGTTGAGTAGTACTGTGTTGTTCTTCCCATTTCCAAAACCGTAGCTGTTTATTGTTATTGCGTCTGTTGGATTACTAGCTAGATTTAAGTGGGCTGCTTCCAGCGCAATGGGATCGATGTCGTATCCTACTACGTTTGCATCAAATACCTTCTGCATCATCAATGTGGTATACAAATTTTGACAACCAATGTCGATGGCATGGTCTATTTTAAAGTTTTTACTAATGCCATTGAGCGCTTTGAGAAAGCCAGGCTCGATAATTTGAAACTTATCAAAACCGTTTCCTCTTTTTACAAAATGTCCAAATGTGTGATTGAATTTATTACTGAGGTCAAATTCTATAGTATGTTCTAAAAACGTAACGTACATTTTGCCATCAGCTTTTCGCGAGCTCATAGTAACCTTTTCGTTGAATGCGTCTATCATATCATTTTGCTCCAGTATTCGTTATCATCCCTAGGCACATTTATCGACGTAGCAGAGGGGTATGGATTTGTTATACTTGTATCATTTATTAACACTCTTGGTGCATGAGGTATATCGTAGAGTACTCTAATATCCTTAAAACCGCAGTCCTCTAAGCCCTTCTCCGTTGTGTCTTTAAACTTGCTTGGGCGTGAGGTCGTGAATATGATTGTAGCTCCTTTTTCTTGCTTTTGCAAAAGATACTTAACAGCACCTGGAATCGGCCGAGGAGGATTCGAGTAATCGTTGCTAAAGAGCTTGGATTGATTGTAGAAGACTGTCCCATCGATATCGCAGAAAATAGTTTGTCTCTGCTTATTGTACTCAACAAATTCTTTGTATGTTCCTAGATCAACATAGTCCTGTACATCCTTAGCAACGAAGACGTTGGTCTGGAGTAACTCTTTTATAATGTGGGAAACGAATATCTCACCATCGTGTATCTCGCTAAGACGTTCGAACGATCTACAGAAAGTGTCAGCCGACTTGAAACCATATCCACCTACGCATATATGATTACTAACGACAGACTTCTCTACTATATTAGTCAGCAGGCCTTGCTCATTTGTCACTGCAAAACTTTTTGCCGCAACATTTATAACATCCAGATTGTCTTTTAAGTTGACAGTGCACACGTAATTCTCTTCGCTTAGTGAAGATGTAAAGAAACTGTCACAGTCTTGTATGAAGATAGGTGTATCAGATAGCTTCATAGCGACGTGGTATGATGTTTCTGCAGGACCAGACGTTGGTTGATCGAGAACATGAATATGTACATTATCACGGTGGCCGTATACTTTATTAATAGCAATTTCAGCATCATACTTCTCAGCATGCTCTCGTAATATTACGAAGTGTACGTCGGTACAGTCCACATATAGGTTTGCTGCTCTCTCAAACAAACACTCACCATTGGATACAGTCAAAAGATATTTAGGTCTCGTGCCCGGGTATCTTGAACTTTGTCCTGCACATGGTATTATAACGGCCATATTCTGTCTATCTCTTTAGTAAGGAATTTGATTGTCACATCATCTTTGCAATAAGGTAGTATACGGCACAACATGAAGCAATATAAATTATCGTCATTCATAAAGGCGTACGTCGACTTGAGATGTTCGCTTATCCTCTTGCAGGATATTTTAAAGTTTATTTTGTCTGGTCTAGATCTCATAAACCAAAATCCGTCTATGTCTTGTCTCAGCTTAGCACCATCAAAGTATATGCTGCTCAGGTCAGTTGGATTGGCGTCAATAAGATAGAACTCTCCATCCCTATGCAGCATATTATCGAACGTGAAGTCGCCGTGGATCATACTCTTTGGCATGTCGTATTTTAATTTATTAGTCAGGCTCGCAAGGTTGATCGTATCAGCTATCTGAAGTGCTTTGTCGTCAAGCTCTTCACCAAAGTTATAGGTCGTCGAGTTTTCAAAGCACCAGCTGTAATACTTTTCAATAAACCCGATCAGTAGATCAATACCCTCGTTTCCATTTTGTTCTAGGAACGAGGCGATGTCCTCTCCATTGACATACTCCATTACTATACTCTCGTCAGTCACCTCATATATTTCTGGTGTCTTAAATGGTAGAGATAATAGTATGTCTGCACTCTGTCGAGCTTTCTTATATCCGTTCTTTACGACTGTGTTATTATCATACAACGATACGGATGCACCACTATGACCATTAAGCTCTTTGATTAATTGCATTCTGCAGTGTCTTTCTCAATTGTTGAATGTCTACTTCCATATGAGCGTTCTTGGGCTTGGGTCTTTCAGCAGGTATCTCTTTTGTTTCTGCCTCTATAGTATGCCAGTTTAAACCGCAAACATCAGCTATGTTATTCCATCCACATTCCTCTGCAACTTCAAAAGAATGATTGAAATCAACGACGATTCCACCTGGCTTCATAGCATGTGTATGTGTGAGGCCTGCCCCAGTTGGCGACACTATAATATCAGCAGCTGCAAAGAGTTTAAGTTTCTCCTTGAGAGGCATACTAGACATACTATTAGTCTTATGTGTGTTGAAAGGTACGAAACCAAACTCGTCTACCAACATATCAATCAGTGCGGGTTCATTTTTTACATTTCTGGCTATAGCATCATTACGCGAGATGTAAACTCTCTTAAACTCCCCTTCTTCTTCAGTAACAAGGTTGTCCTTTAGAAACTTTGTAGCCCATGTAGCTACTCTACCTCTATCTGATATAGCTGGGTATGTAACAGCATGAACTTTCTTAGCGTTAATAATAGCAGGAGTGTCTACCACGCACAATCTTTCTTTTATGTCCGGGAAGAAGTCGAGTGAGTCTAATTGGTATTGCAAGGGACTGTTAATGACAATAGGTATATCTGGCTTTTGTCTGAACGCTTTTATCAAAGGTAGATCTTCAAAGAACCAGTGCCAGTATTGCCCTATATTGAACCAGGTGAATACTTCATCCATAGTATAATTATAGAAGAAGTCGCTTTCTAAGTCAACAGAGAAATCCCCTCGGGCGTTAGACCAGAAAGGACTTTTCGTTCGAAAGTTGCTAGCGTCTTTAGTGAAGCGGCTATGATAAAATAGATCATCTTTAATTACACCAGCTAGACCATGCTCCCAACTTCCACTGGTCAATGTGCAATTTTTAAAGGTTACTATCTCACAGGAAGGAGCAGTATATACGAATTCCATACCGCTGACATTGTATTTTCTTTTCTCACCAGGCTCTACGACAGTGCCCTCAGGTGTTATTGCTTCCGTCACTTCCATAATCTGCTCTCAATGTCTTCACGTGCGCGGAGTGAATTTTCACTCCTATAAACTCATTGTAATATTCGTCTTTGAGTAATACATCATATTGAAATTGTAGTTTAGCTTCTTGATATGAACACTCGCCTTTCGACTTGCACAATATAATAATTTCTCTTTTAAATCTTTCTCTGCCCGACGACTCGACTAACTGCTTGACAGATTCGCTCGATCCGTAGTATTCACGCCAATCGGATTCCACTACCCTATTCCGCTTATTTTTTCTTCCCTTGAGTGGTGGTAGTCTTTTCTTACTCCAGAAGAATTTTTTGCCAATATACTTCTTGTTGCACTCTAGGTCTGTAATTTCATATACAAAACCGTAGTAGTCGTTTATGTCATCGGCTGTGTACAACTCACCTTGGTAGTACCAATCAGTCGTCAAAGTTTATCCCATGCATATCAAGTTCCTCACATTCATCAGAGCGAAATGCGCAGAACACGCAGTATGCAGGCTCGTCTATTATCTCATCTTCGTCAAATTCTATTACGTATTCAGCACTACAGTCATCGCATATAATATCGTGTCTTACTTTACTTGGCATAACTCTACTCCAGCCTTTTTTAAAAATTCGTGACCGCATCCTTTAGCGGCTTCGTACTCTCTTATATAGTATACTTTTTTAATGCCAGCTTGATAAATAAGTTTTGCACATTCGATGCATGGTGCATGAGTGACAAATAAGTCTGCACCTCTTGAGCTATCAGTTGATTGTGCAAGTTTCATCAGCGCATTTGCCTCTGCGTGTAATACTTCTGGCTTGGTTTTCAGTTGCTCA
>DNHN01000238.1 GCA_003485825.1 Bacteroidota bacterium
GCAGTTAGAGGTTGTCCAGAAAGTAAGTACGAAAATAGAGATATGTACATAAGAACTACATCTACTTTTTCTGATGCCAATGGAAATCCAAGCACATCAAGTAGTATTTCTTGGAATGGTCAATCATTTTACGGATATAGCACAATAAATTCTTCTACATGGTCTACTGGATCTGGTGATTTGGCGTCTATAACGTATACGGGATCTGTAGGAACCGGATGTCCTGTTATAACAACCACAACCGCAGCTCCAGGATGTTATACTTATAGCGTTCAAAACGACAGTTTTAGTCAAAACGCTTCTATTAGATATATAGATTGTGATGGAAATGTAGTAGATGATGTGATTATACCGGCTGATAGCGGAACGCCCGATTTCTGCGCAGAACAAAATAGTATTACTACAAACTATGGAAATGTAGTTATTACAGAGGAGGCTCAGACTTGTATTACAACAACTACTACTTTAGCGCCTACAACGACAGTTGCTCCAAATAATTCTTGGATAGCAGAAAGGTTTGATGGAGGGGTTTACGCTTATGTATGGTTACAGCAAGGATACCAAATAAATGACTTGGTTACATTAAATGATGGCTCAGGACAGTGCTGGACTCTTGGAGATCAGACAACAGCAAATGGACAATACAACATAACAGGGACTTGTCCTCCTCCAACAACACAGCCACCGGCGCCTACCACAACAACAGCAGCTCCAACTACAACAACTAAGCCTCCTGCTACAACAACAGTAGCTCCTACGACGACTACAACCACTCAATTACCAAGTAATAGCTACTCTATAACATCAGGACAATCAACATCTGACGACTCATGTAACTTGTTTGCTTTTGATGTTGTTTGGTCGATAAGCTCTGATCCTGAAGACGGGAACAGATTCTACACAGACTCAGCTAGAACCACTCCATTTAACGGAGGCGACCAGTGGTTTGGTATAGATTTAGATGGAAATGGAGTAACAAGAAGTACCAGAATAACTAGCTTCGGATACTTATACAGTACCACAGAATGCACTGGCGGTGGAGGCTTCCCATAATAAAACACAGAGGATGAATAAGATATATACAAAAGAAGAATTATCTTTGATAACAGCTCAAGAATTTACATCTATGTCTGATGAAGAAAGACAAAATGTAATTAATCAAGCTAAAGAATTTATTCGGCTAGGAAGATTAAATTAAAATTAAATGAAATACATATGCGCTCAACCTTCTACGCAATACTTTGCATGGCAGATTGATGTAATGCTTCATAGCTTTGTAAATGTAGGCGTAAACCTAGAGGACGTACATATTGTCTGTGCTATACATGGAGGTATAGATCTATACTTTGACAAATTAATGCAGAAATACCCCGGTGTTCTATTTTCATTCTACGAAGACACAAGGCACGATAAAGTTTATATATCTAGCATAAGACCACACATACTTAGAAAGCACTTTACTGCATATCCAAGCCTTAGCGAAGAGGTTGTGATGTATCACGACTGTGACATTGCTTTTACCAAGCCATTGCAATTACCTGAAAACGTATATACAGACGATACTTGCTATTTATCAGACACTATATCTTATATTGGACACGACTACATAAAATCTAAAGGAGATGAGGTTCTAGAGGCTATGTGTAATATAGTTGGCATAGATAAAGAAACATTAGAGACAAATGAAAAAAACTCTGGTGGGGCTCAGTATATAATGAAAGGCATCGACAAGTATTTTTGGTATGACGTAGAAAATGACTGCACTAGATTATTCAAGAATATAACTGAATTAAACAAAAAAATCACACCACAAAAAGAAGAAAACTATAATCCACTGCAAATATGGTGTGCTGACATGTGGGGTGTTCTTTGGAATCTATGGAAAAGAAATAAGGAAACAAAAATAATTCCTGAGCTTGATTTTTCTTGGTCTGTTAGCGGCAAGGATCTATGGCATAAGCATGCAATATACCACAATGCTGGTGTTACAGAAAAGAATCCAGAGTTGTTTTTTAAAGGAAGATATATCAGTAAAATGCCAGACTTAAATCTTGAGGTAGACAACAATACATGTTCTTATAAATACTACAAATTAATCCAACAAGCACTATGATTTCAGTAGTAACGCTAACATACAGAAGAAAAGAAAAACTAGAAGAAGCTATAGAGTCATTTCTAAGACAAGGTCAAAACGATTGTGAGATGATAATTTTAAATGACTGCGGTGATACGCATTATTATTTTGATCATCCAAAAGTAAAAATATATAACTTTCCATTTAGGTTTAATTCTATACTAACTAAACTTTATACTGGCTTTATGTTATCAAGCAATGAGCACATGTATAGACTTGATGATGATGATGCCCTTGGAGAGAATGCTTTAGAAATAGTAAAAAGACATATAAAAGAAAATCCCGGTCACGATATATACAGGTCAAAAAACCACTTTTTTTTTGATGGATACAAATATATTCAAGAAGGTAGTTCTGTAAACAATGGCAACATATATACTAAAAAATTCATTAATAAAATAAAGATTAATGGATTATTTAATGAAGAAATGTCTTTTGGAGAGGACGCTAAAATTACACTAAATTCCGGAGCTAACATATATACTATTCCAGAAACTACTATGATATATAGATGGGGTGGAGGTTCTTATCATGTGTCTGCTGTTTCAGACATAAGCAACGAAGAAACCATGAGCAGAGTTGATGAATTAACAAAAAAAGAAGATAGCGGCGAAATAATATTGCAACCAAAATTTAAAGAAAATTTTCACGAAATAATAAGAAAAAAAAATGAATAAAGTGGTGTACATGTTTTGGACTGGTAGCAATGAGATGAGCGATAACAGGAAAGAATCTTTACTTAGCTTTATTAAAACATCAGAAGTTCCAGTGTTACTAATTACACCTAAAAACTTAAGTAAGTACACCGACAAACCTATACATGAGGCTTACAATTATTTATCCGAAACACACAAAGCAGACTACTTAAGAACTCACTTTATGCGTTTTCATGGAGGAGGATATAGCGATATTAAAAAAACTACAGGCAGTTGGATAGGCTCTTTTGAAGACATAGAAAAAAGCGACAATTGGATTTGTGGATATAAAGAAATAAGAGGAGGAGTTGCTTATGGTCCTTTAGAAAATAAATGGGATGAGTTGGTTGGAAACGGAGCTTACGTCTGTAAGCCAAACACTCCTTTAAGTATTGATTGGTACAATGAAATGATTGGTCTTTTAGATAAAAAATTAGAAGTATTAAAATTAAATCCAGCGACCCACCCTCAAGATGATGGTGTAAAAAGCGGATATCCTATTCAGTGGAATGAAATGCTTGGAAGGATATTTCACAAAGTATCCTATAAATACAGGCATAAAATAATGAGGACATTGCCTATTAGTATTTTCACAAGTTACAGATAATATTAAAATAACTATCTTTGCATAAATAATATATTATGGCTAATACGGGGATAAAAACAGTTTTAACGCTTAGAAAATATGTGGATGGAGTAGCTACTAGTGAAACTAAAGCAAATGTTGTAGGTGATCCTGATTATATAGCTCCTTATGAAGACTTAGTTGACTGCCCGGTGGAAGGATTAACTACGACAGAAGCTGTAGCGACGACTACAGCAGCTGCTACCACAACAACAACAGAATCTGTAACGACGACTACAGAAGCCGCGTCTTCTTGTACTTGTATTACGGTAGATGTTCTAAACACTCAACTACAAAGCGGAGGTTTAGATTTGTATTACATATACAATAGCTGTGAAACTGGACAAGTAGAAAGCGTAAACCTATTTGAATCTATTGGTGATGAGCAAAATGGATCTACATATTTTGGATTATGTAATTCTGGTTCTGGAAGTAACATGTTTAAGTATGGCGTAAGTGGAGATCCTTTTGTAGGATTAGAAGGAATGAATACCAATCCAAGTATAACACCTTGTAGCGTGGATGGAGATTGCTTACCAGTCTTACCTTAAAAATATTATATGGCTCATACATTAACATTTGATGAAAAAATAAATGGATGGACTTCGTTTCATTCATATCAGCCAGAGATGATGGTTAATCTTAACAATGATTTATACTCATTTAAGAATGGTCAACTGCACTTGCACAATTCAACTGATAGCCAGAGAAATACTTTTTACGGACAATCATACAATACTGAAATTGAGTTCGTAGCAAACGAAGGACCCTCTGATGTTAAGATATTTAAAACCATAGAAATAGAAGGAGACTCTAAAGAGTGGGACGTTACAGTTGCTACAGACATAGAGTCTGGTCATGTAAACAAAGCCGACTTCGAGAACAAAGAAGGCTTCAAGTACTCTTACATTAGAAGGAATGCATCTGACGAAGTGAATACGGAGTTGTTATCTGTTCAAGGGGTTGGGAATCTTTCTGGTTCAAGCAGTAACGTATATACCTTTAATTCTGTTCCAGGAAACATATCAATAGGAGATGTTTTATATTTTTCATCTGGCGGTTCATACACTAAGATAGGCGTTATATCTTCTAAGGACAGCACAACCATAACTACAGCTAGTACAATGGCCACACCATCTAATGGAGACTTTATTTTTGTAGCCAAAAACAGTGTAGCGGAAAGTTATGGTCTAAAAGGATATTACGCTAATATAAGACTTACAAATAATGGCACATTGCCTGTTGAAGTCTTTGCAGTAAATAGCGAGGTAAGCAAAAGTTTTCCTTAATATTTAGTATCTTTGTCTTAATGGAATTTAATATTAGATCTGTAGTTGAAGGGGACTACGACAACATATTGGTTAAATGGTGGAAAGATTGGGGATGGACTCCTCCTCCAAAAGATTTTCTACCAGAGACGGGGTTGATAGTGAATAAGAACGGTGTGGATATTTGCGCAGGATTTATTTACTTGACAAACTCTAAAGTAGCTCTTACTGAATTTGTTGTATCAAACAAGGAGTACAGAGAAAAAGATAGATCAAAAGCATTGCAATTTTTATTAGATTGTATTTTGGTTTTAGCAGAGGATAGCGGATGCAAATACGCTCATGTTATCCTAAAGAATAAAAGTTTATTAGAAAAATACAAAGCATCTGGATATATTGTTTCAGATGATAACGTAACAGAAATGATAAAAGTATGGCAATAGCAACAGGCACAGCAATAGCAATAGCAGCGGGAGCAGCCGCAGCTGGCGGTGCTGCTAAGGGTATCATAGGTGCTTCTAGAGCTTCCAAAGCAAAAAGAGCGATGGATAGTTTTAAAAGACAAGAATTAGAAAACGTAACTTCAGGCCTTAGAGTCTCCACATTGGGAGCTCAACTTCAAACTCAAGAGGCTCAAAGAAGATTTGCCACATCTGTGGATGCGTTGAGGTCTGGTGGAGTAAGAGGGCTTGTTGGTGGCTTAGGCCAAATAAACCAACAACAATCACAGGTACAAGCTCAGATAGCGGCGGACTTAGATAGGCAACAAATGGGAATAGAGCAAATGAGAGCTACAGACCAAGCGAACATAAGAGCAATGCAAGAGCAGAGAGAGTCTTTCGATTTCAACATGTTGGCCGGGCAAAGAGCAGCTGGGCAACAGGCGTTATTTTCAGGCATAGGTGATGTTGCTGGAGCCATTGGGTTCGCTGCTATGAATATGCCAGGGGCAGAAGGAGCGTCTGCAGCATCAGGTATGTTTAAACAACCAGAACTAACAAACAAAATAAAGGTGACTGGCATGCCAAACATGCCATTTGGAGCAGGTTCTTCTAGTGTTAAGTCTTATCCTACAGTTTCTCCATTACCTCCAATGAATCCTATAGCTAATCCTTACACTCCTGATTACTTAAGTGATTTAGGCTATAACAAAAACATGAAAACAACTATCTAGATATGGCTTGGGAAGATGGATTTAAAGTAGGTTATGAGATGAACAAGGTAGAAATACCTAGCATGAATGCTAATTTAGCTCAATACCAAAAAACAATAAACATAAACAAGCAAGTAAAAGCTCAACAACAAATGGCTCAACAAAAAGCCATGGACGATTACTTATCGGCTGCCAATAAAAAAGCAGATGAAAGCTTGTTTGCTATAAAATTTGACAACACAGGCGTGGCTGAGGCTGACGCTTCTGTAGATAAACTCATAAAAAACTTTGGAGAGATTTCCGCATACAATAATTGGAGATTAAGAAGAGGCGATATAGATGCTGACGAGCACACAAAAATACAAAGACTACTTACTGCGAATGCCACTAGATTCGCTGGTTTCTGGAATAATATAGACGATAGAAACAAAACTATAGAAGGGTATCAAGCAGAAGGAAAAGACAACAAGGTTAATGGATTTAGAAGTGAGCTTTTAGAAAACATGCTTAAGAACTTTTCTGTTTCAGCAAAG
>DNHN01000349.1:0-3086 GCA_003485825.1 Bacteroidota bacterium
TTGTTCATGTTTGATTCCACAAATGGTGAAAATTTAAACACCCATCTTTGGATAGTGGAATGATCAACTTTTACTCCTCGAATTTCCAGTAACTCCTCAACATCTCGATAGCTCAATGTAAATCTCAACTTGAAATAAACTGCTTGTAGAATGATTGCTTTTGGATATCTATGACGCTTAAACATGAGGGTAATCTTTAAACAGCAAACCTAAAGATTTATTAAATTGAAGAAGTTAATGCGACAGAACCCTACCCTCCTATGGTAATCATACTTCTATTGTCGTGATTTGCTAGGTTCTCAAAATCCGAGGAGTGAGTCATGCCCGAGCGAACGGCCTTTTTCTTCCAAATGGCTTGTTGGATGAGCGGCTCTATAGCTTCACCTGCCCGATACGTACTCAGTAAATCGGTCTCTGAAGTGGAGAATAAGCAGTTTTTTAGCTTCCCATTCGCTGTGAGTCGTATACGGTTACAACTGTCACAAAACGGATTGGTGACGGTACTTATGATACCAAAGTTCCCCATATAGCCCTTGATTTTAAAGTTTCTTGCCGTAAAGTTCTCTTCGTGCGGCAGACTCACCAGCGTATCTTCTGCATAATGTGCTTTCACTTGCGCTAAGACTTCTGCATAGCTTACTAGCTTAGACTTATCCCAGCTGTTCCCATCAAAAGGCATAAACTCAATGAAACGTACCGACACATTTTTATCTTGGGTATACTGGACAAACGGGATGATTTCATCTTCATTGAAGTCTTTCATCAAAACCACATTGAGCTTTACCTTAAAACCCTCTTGGAGCAATAACTCGATATTTTCAAAGGCTTTTTCAAACTGATTTCGCTTGGTTATCGCATCAAATTTAGCTGCATCCAGGGTATCCAGACTCACATTGATGGATGTTAAACCGCAGTTTTTAAATATTTCAATATGTCTATCTATCAATATCGCATTGGTGGTTACCGATAACTCAACTGGCATAGCAGATAACGCAGACAGTATCTCCCCAAAATCCTTTCTCAATAAGGGTTCTCCTCCGGTCAGCCTGATTTTATTCACTCCATTTTTCACAAATAAACTGGCAATTTCTATCACCTCCGCACTGCTCATCAGCTGCGTTTTGGGAGATAAAATCACCCCACTTTCTGGCATACAGTAGGTACATCTTAGATTGCACTTTTCAGTTAGTGATATTCGCAGATAATTGTGCTGTCTACCAAAACTGTCTTGAAGTATTTCTGAAGTCTTGTCCATTAATGGCGTTCTCCTTTTAATACCTTGAAACTGTGAAAAAGTGCAGGAAATACGGCGTCTAAACTTTCTTCTACACCTTTACTAGATCCTGGGAATGCCAGCACTAAGCAGTCCCCTATCGTTCCTACCACGCTACGAGAAAACATCGCATACGGCATTCTTTCTTGTCCGTGCCTTCTGATCGTCTCCTCTGCTCCCACGATGCGTTTATCAAGTAACGGAATCACTGCCTCCGGAGTGACATCCCGTGGAGATAGCCCTGTACCGCCAGTAAGGATTATTACATTCTTTTCTTTGGCCAATGAACTAACGGTCTGCTGTATCACCTCCATATCGTCTGCTATTACCTGAATGTCCAAAGTTTCAAGACCGTATGCGCGCATGCGTTCTTGTATCACTAACCCCGATTTATCCTCTCCTTTACCTTGAGATAAGGTATCTGAGCATACTACTATGCCCGCCTTTAATCCAGATACATCAGCTATTGGATATGAGCTTTTCCCACCTTTCTTCTCTAACAGTTTGATAGCGTGTATTTCTATGCCTTTGTCTATCGGTTTTAGCATGTCGTACATATTCAGCGCTACTATACTGGCTCCGTGCATAGCCTCTACTTCTACGCCTGTCTTGTAAATGGTTTTCACGGTTACTCGCACCGTAATCGCTAATCCCTCGATGGCATATTCTATCCCCGTATACTCTATAGGCATGGGATGGCAGTCTGGCAATAGTTCTGGGGTCTTTTTTACCCCTAGCAAACCTGCTGCTTTACTCATCGCAAACACATCTCCTTTGGGTACCGTTTTATCACGAATCGCCTGTATGGTCTCTTGCTTACTCACTTTTACTATAGCTTGTGCTGTAGCTATTCGAAGTGTATTTGATTTGTGTGTTATGTCTACCATTACTTTATTCTTGAGGGGCTAAACTGTACGTTGTTTTAAATGAGTAACTCTCTATTATTTAAAGGACTTATAATTCTCAACAAATAAACGGTCTAACAACAAACAACTCATCATTCTTTACGTATTCTTCTTCCATTGATATTCTCCCGTTTCAAATAACTCTTTCCCAAATATTGGCACCTCTTCTTTTATTCGATTGACGATATACTCCGTAGCCTCGTAAACCTGAGGCCGGTGTGCAGCAGACACGAATACAAAGAAGCATATTTCTCCCAGATTTACCGTTCCTAAACTGTGATAGATGTGCATGCATGTTAGGTCATATTTAGCAAAAGTCTCTTCACGTATCTCACTTAGTTTTTTCTCGGCCATTTCTTCATAGCACGAAAACTCAATGGCACTTACTGTCTGGCCTTCCACTTGATCCTTACGCACTTGGCCAAGAAATATATTGTGTGCGCCTATTTCAGTTTTACTTTGGTGCTTTGCTATCGCATTAGCTATGAATGCTGAGGTAATTTCTCCCTGTATGAATACGTTTTTTTTCTTTGCCATTTATGATTCAATTTTAATGGTTTTAGCTTCTATTTCAGGAGCATTTTCTGCCAAACACAACAACTTCCCGTAGCCCTTATCCTGTAGTAATCGATAGGCCTTTTTGCTCCTTACACCCGTTTGGCAAAATAGATATATCGGATGATTTACAGATAAAAGGTCCAGCTGATTTTCTAATTCAGAAAGAGGTATTTGCACATAGTTTTCGAACACTAGTTTCGGTTGTTCACCGAACTCTCGTACATCCAAGAAGTAGCCCTCTTTTTCTGCTTTCGCAAATGCCACGTGTTCTATCCGCTGATATTCTTTTTCAAAAAATGCTCGAGTGATATGTTCTTGATTTTTTCGCTCGAAGGAAAAATGATTCTGCT
>DNHN01000349.1:3220-5308 GCA_003485825.1 Bacteroidota bacterium
TCACAACTTTGAGTGGTTTTAGGTGCTGTAGGATATAGACATCTATATGTTCCTGAGTTTTTCGCGTTGAAAAGGGCCACTTGAAACTGAAAACGGTAGATGGATGCATGAACAAACGGCTTGCCTGTCACTATACACGCATCGTTGATCAAATAGCGAATATCGATAGCATCTGTAGCGTCCAGTATAATATCATACTCCGCAAAGAGTGTCAATGCATTTTCGCCCGAGAGAAAATCATTATAGGGAATAAGCGTTATCTCTGGAAATTGCTTCGATAGCTTTTTACATGCTACTGCAGCCTTGAGCTCGCCTATATCTGATTCTGCAAATAGGACTTGTCGGTGCAGATTACTCAGCGAAACACGATCTCCGTCTATCACACCTATACTCCCAATTCCTGCAGAAGCCAAATAGGGCAATACCGCATTACCTAGACCTCCAGCCCCCACTACGAGCACACGACTTCGCCCCAACTTCTCTTGGCCAGCATGTCCTACTTGCGGTAAGGCTATTTGTCGTATGTATTTTTCGTGGCTCATTGATTACCCTCCTGCAAATGGAGACAATACTGCTATCTCATCCGTATCAGTGAGTTGAATTTCTTTTTCCTTGGATACCAGTTGATGATTTACTGCGATATGAATATCATCCGAAAGCAGATTAAATGTAGACGCTAAATAAGCCAACAACGCGGATACTGAAGCATTGTTCAATACCACATCATCGCTGGTTTTACCCGTAATGTCCGCAATCTCTCCAAAATAATTTACCTTCATATTTACACCAAAAATAATTTAAACACAGCTATAATAAGAACTCCTGCCAATACATATTTCAACGTCTTCATATCAAACTTTTGACTACCGTACAGTGCACCTAAACTTCCTCCGATAATAGCTACTGGGATAAAGTACCACGCTTCAATAGGAATCTCTCCCCCTTGCACAGCGAAACCGATACTCCCGGATATAGAATTCACAAAAATAAACAACGCAGAGACTGCGGCAGCCTGCTTCATATGGCCCCACCCTAATAAGATAATTACAGGACTAAGTATGATACCCCCACCTATGCCTATCATCCCCGAAAAAAGTCCAATGGCCGAACCTATAACTAGGGCACCAATGAGATGAGGAGGTTTTATCTCCTTGTTTTCAGTACCCCGAAAATTAAACATTCGTAGAATAGCAATCGCCAAAAAGACTCCTAAAATTTGCTTATACAGTGTGGCATCTATAGTAATGTATCCGCCTAAAAAAGCCATAGGAATAGAGGTAATAGCAAAGGGATAAAAGAACTTCCAATTGAAATGTTTGTTCTTATTGAAAAACCAAAATGAGATGCCAGACACAAAGATATTCAGTAATAATGCCGTCGGTTTCATGACTGCAGGAGAAAATGAGAATAAGGCCATAAGTGCCAAATACCCACTCGCACCGCCGTGTCCCACACTCGCATAGAGGAAAGCCACTACTGCCAATATAGCGGCAAAAGGGATTACAATTTCTGGAGCCAGCATATCCATAGTTTATAAGGCTATATAGGTTAGTTCTTCTCCTTTTTGAATAATTTCTTTGTCCTCGGGTACTAGTAACAGTGCGTTGCTCACCGCAAATGATTTGAGCATAGACGAAGCTTGCCCCGTAAGCAAAGATGCTTGTGAATCCTCTACATTTCCTTTCAAAAACAAGGTCTTACCTGTAGGGTTGTGTATAGCTTCACTCGCTGTTGCTTTTAATCTTGCTAAATGGGGATTTGCAATGCCCATTTTAGCTTTTACCAAGGGCAATACATACAGATAAAAACAACTCAAACTAGACGCTGGATTGCCGGGCAAAGCATACACCTTTGTCTTCCCTTTTTGTCCAAACCATAAAGGCTTACCTGGGCGCTGGTTTACTTTATAAAAGATTTCTTCTACCTCATTGTTTTCTAGCGCTTGCTTTACAAAATCGTAGTCTCCTACCGATATCCCTCCAGAGATTAAAACGAGGTCTGAATTTTTAAGGCATTTTTCAACGGCGCGTGTGGTTGACTTCAAATCGTCCTCTACGCGGGATATCTTTACTTTTTTGATTCCAATTC
>DNHN01000171.1 GCA_003485825.1 Bacteroidota bacterium
AAGTAGAGTCCCTGAGTAGTCCCGATAAAAAGCTGATTGGCTACTGCAGGGTGATAGGCTATTTCGTAGATGCGCTCATTATCACCGAGTCCTCCCCAGTTGAGATTGTCAGGGATAAATTTAGACGGTTGCCATGTTTCTCCAGCATCTGTACTCTTATAGATACCGTACGTATAGCCATTGCCACCGTGTTGTACATTAATAAGTATTTCACTTTTGTTATTTGGGTTTACGTCGATAGTACGCACTCCAGAGGCTACTAAGAAGTCGGTGGTATTTTTCCAAGTGTTACCACCGTTGGTAGTCTTCCAAAATCCTCCACTTCGACTCCCTAAATAGATAGTATTGCTATTGGTGGGGTCTACCCAAAAGGCTTCTACTCGTCCAATCCCTGGGGAGTAATGACTGGTCACATTGTTCGCGTCGTATGGTCCTAAGTCTTCCCACCCACTGTCAAAGGAACCTTTGTGTTTGTAGTTATTTTGGGATAGTATGGCATTGTATGCTTTGGTAGCCGTGTAATGGTCTACATTGTGCCGGTCTCCGCTTGGAGCATATTTACTTTCATTCTCATTTTTCCATCTTTCGAAGTTTTTTGATCCGCTTCCTTTGCCTCTGCCATGGGTATCAAAATAGGCATTAGCGGAGTCTACTACGTCATAAAAATTATAGGCAGTATTCTGCATCATTTCTTTGTACGTTGGAGCGCTTTCTTGAGCTTGAACGTAAATACAACTGAGAAGAGTTATTAGGGTAAAAAGGAGTTTACTTTTTCTTTTAAAATCAAACATAAGTGACAAATGTAATCTATACGCTAAAAGAAAATAGGAGGGGAGATTAAAAATGACGCTTAGTGCAGATACGAAAAAGGGCCTCAATTTCGGAAGCCCTTTACGATTCAGTGTAGCATTTGGTTTGTGCTGTTTATCGGACGATATACGTAGCGGGAGACCCGTTTTTGGTGATTCCTTCTGCAGTATTTTGGTCTTGATTAATAAAAAATAAGGTGTCGGATTATAGCATCCCAAAGGGATGAAACCTATATAGATAATGGATTGATAGGAGGGGTATTCGACCCCTTCGGGGTCGCACGTTTATGAAGCGATGTGAGTGTTATGGATATGTGACCCATTGGGTCAATCTACCCGCAACCATTATTCCCGCCTTTCCCTTTGCCACCCTTCTTAGGTTTCATATATTTCTCCATTCCTTGGTTGTTTGGATTTCCATGTTTCTTGATGAACTTGTCCGCTTTGCCTTTGTAGCGTTTTTTGCTAGGTGTGGCTTTAGATAGGAGGGTATTTATCAAACCAGCTTGCTTCGTACCATGCAGTCGGTCTCTGATCCACTGCTTATTCTCGGGTTTGTACCAGAAGAAGAAACGATGTTGGTTTTCTTTGTCTTTTTTGGTTTTGGGTACGTAGTATTCCTCGAGTCTATACGGATGATAGCCAGAATAATATATCACCGTAGCCACCGTCATTGGAGTAGGAGTGAAGTCTTGTACTTGCTCCAATTGAAAGCCCATATCCTTGGTTTCTGCAGCCAGATTAGCCATATCTTCTTCCTTACACGCTGGGTGACTGGAGATGAAGTAAGGTATTAGCTTTTGGTTCAGATTAAACTTCTCGTCTATCTTATCGTACATCTTCTTAAAACTATGAAAATGCTCAAACTTTGGCTTACGCATTACCTTCAAGGTGTCATCAGAAGTATGCTCTGGAGCTACTTTAAGTCTTCCGGATACGTGACGCGTTTGGAGCTGCTCCATGTACTCCGTCATATCCTTTTGATCTCCTTTTTTATTATACGATTTAGTAAGCAAGTCGTAGCGTATTCCCGATCCTACAAATGCTTTTTTAATCTTTGGATTGGCGTCTATCTTACGGTACAAATCCGTCATGGGCTTGTGACTCGTATCTAGATTGTCGCAAACTACAGGATGAATACAACTCGGGGTACTGCACTTATCGCAGATGGATTGAACCTTGCCTTTCATCTTGTACATATTGGCACTAGGGCCTGCTATGTCAGACAAGTAGCCTTTGAAATCAGGCATCTCCGTCACTTTTTCTACTTCCTTCAGTATAGACTCCTCCGAGCGACTCGCTATGAACTTACCTTGGTGCGCAGATATAGTACAGAAGCTACAACCTCCAAAACATCCTCTATGCGTATTGATACTGAACTTAATCATATCGTACGCTGGGATAGGTCCTTTTTTATTGTACTTGGGATGCGGTAATCGTGTGTAGGGTAAATCGAAAGCAAAGTCGATTTCCTTTTCCGTCATTGTTTCAAAAGGCGGATTGATAATTAGGTTTTTATCGTAGGTGTTTTGAATGATTCGCTTGGCTTGTACGCTATTACTTTCTTGCTCTACGTGCTTGAAGTTAGAGGCAAAAGCTTTTTTATCTACCAAACAAACCTCGTGAGCATTGAGCTCCAAGTCTTTCCATTTCTTATTCTTGGGAATGCCATCATCCACTGGACGTTGGTAAGCGGTTTGCTTTACCATAGTTAGTTGGTGAAAAGGGACTCCTTTTTTGAGCAATTGCAGTATTTCACGCAACGGTTTTTCACCCATTCCATAGACGAGTAGGTCTGCACCGGAGCTTTCCAAGATGTTAGGCATTAGCTCATCCTTCCAGTAGTCATAGTGTGTTACTCTGCGCAGGGAAGCCTCTATTCCTCCAGCGAGTATGGGAACTTCTGGGTATAATTTTTTTAGTATTTGAGTATATACAGTAAGAGCGTAATCGGGTCTAAGTGTATTGGAACCACCTGGGGAATACGCATCGTTTGATCGTCTACGCATACGAGCAGTATAGTGATTCACCATAGAGTCCATATTCCCACTAGTCACTGCAAAGAAAAGTTTAGGTGCTCCTAGTTTTTTAAAGTCACGTAAATCATCTTGCCAGTTTGGCTGCGGGATGATGGCCACTCTAAATCCTTCGCTTTGTATAATGCGTCCTATCACTGCCGCTCCGAAAGCAGGATGGTCGATGTAGGCGTCTCCCGTGATTAGGATGACATCTAGCTCACCCCAGCCTCTTTCTTCTACCTCTTTTTTAGTGATGGGCAGCCAAGCTGATAATGGACGTTCTCGTGTAGACATACTTTTGTAACTGCAAAGGTAACGTATTGAGAGGATTAAGAGTTTTATGTCTGGGGCATTCTATTGTCATAATGGTTTCAGTGGGTTTTAACCCATTGCTAAACAATGATGATGGTTTGTTGGCTTTAGCCAAACAAGAGTTCCCGTACAGTAAATCAAAAAAAAATTAGGCTAAAGCCATTCTATACTGTCGCATTTAAAACAGGGCTGAAGCCCTGTTAAATTAAACTCTCAAGTCTATAGACCTCTAATTATTCACCAAAATATACCAATTCAACGAAGTAGCAATGCACAGCCAAATGAAGTAAGGAGCAATGAGCAAGGACTTTGTGCCGAGCAGACTCCAGTTGTTAAACAGGAAGAAGCCGACTAAAATAGTCAGTGCTATGATAACTATGAGCGCAGGAAGTATCATATGGAAATTGAAAAACAAAGGATTCCATCCTACGTTTAAGATGAATTGGACGGCAAACAGAGCCAACACGGTGTTGTCGTTTTCTGAATCTGTCCAATAGGCCATATAAATGCTAAAGCAAATCATAATGGTGGTCCACGCAGCACCAAATACCCATCCAGGCGGTGTCCAAGGTGCTTTATTTACCGTCTGGTAGTAATCACTGCTCGGGCCTTCTCCCATCAGGAATCCTCCGATTCCTAATGCTGCAAAATTGATAACTAGGAAGATAATTAGGTTTTTGGTGAATGGTGTCATAGTGTTTGCCTGTTTAATGTATTAAAAGTAAGGTTTTTAGTTGAGTTCTGCCGTGCTAGACTCATCCAGTCTGCTAGCATCCACGGTAATACCCTCATGATTTTGTTCGATGATGTAGTTGAACTTTTTGCCCCAGCGTATTTCATCTGCCTTGTAGGAGGTCCGGGAGTATACCATCTGAGAAAAGGATTCATCAAAAGCTTTCAACACGATAATGAATTCTGCGTCTTTGGCTCTGAGGTCATTATCGGTAAAATTACGAAGTGGACTTTGATCGTCTATGGGGTGTACCACGGTCCATACACTCGGCAAGAAAACTACGGAAGAGCGCTCAAGAGATAAATTATAAAAGTTTCGCAGGTTTGAATTATCTTGAAGTAGAGATACAGAAATATTAACTTCTACTTCGAGCAGTTGATTGGCGTGAGGGTTTAGTAGTCTAAACATAAACCCGTTAATGGATTTATAGGGTGCTATCACGGCATGAGTGCTATATTTTATTTGAGCATTCGGTTTGGAAAAGCGTCCGTAGACCATTCCCGTGGCTAGTGCAAAGGTGAGTAGACCGAGCATAGACTCTATCGCAGCTACTATATTTGCCGCTAGACTAATAGGAGCCACTCTACCATATCCTAATGTTGTGACTGTTTGTGCACTGAAGAAAAATGCTTCTAGAAAATTATCTAAATGAGAGTTGCCATCTATCCCTGTAAGATTCTCTATTCCAATGAGAAAATAGATGGTTGCAAAGATGATATTGACTGCTAAATATCCTAGGATAACTATGCCGATAAAATGTAGTCTTGGCATCGTAACTAGCGTATGAAAGAAGTTGACCCTCTTCCAAAAAGGTATATTTTTTTTGTAGACGTTGAAGCTGCCGTCTTTATTTAGCGTACGATATTTACCACTAGAGGCTTTTTCACCTAAGCCTAGATCTTCGTATTGTTTTTTTTGTTTAGCCATGGGTTGTACTTTGCAAGATTAGCGATTCAATTTCGTAAATACGTTTACCAGTGCCTATTTTGGATTGGAATGGAGGGTTTTAGCAAGGTGATTTTAGGCAGAAGTGGTATAAAAGAATATTTTAGTTTTGCTGTTCACTATGACCAACCATTACAAGGTGCTGGGCTTACCCAACTATTCTAACTGGGCAGATGTGCGAAAAGCGTACATCACTCAGATTAAGAAGTATCATCCAGATGTGAATAGCACACAAGAGGCTATTGATATCTGTAAACGATTAAATATAGCAAAGGAGGCTCTAGAGACTGCGTCTAAAAAGTCTACCTACGATACCCGATTAAAGTGGCATTTGTCTTATGGACAAAGAAGACCACAAAGTACCACAACCTCACAGCCTCGCACACGCAGAAGGTATAGTCCCCCACCTATTTCTAGAGCTGAGCGAGTGAGAAGAAACAAAGAACATCGGGACAAAATAAAACTAGCAGAGTATGCTAAAGGCTTAAAATCTTTACCACTCAAAACTCGCTATTTGTTATGTGCTGTTTATGGTGTTTTTGGCTTATCCCTATTGACGTCTACTGTTGTAAATATCGAAAATCTTATGGTAAGTATTCTATTTGGATTTGTGGCTTCTTGTTTTTGGTTTCACTCCATTGTTTTATATATCAATGAGTATTACAAGTACCACGACTATGTCGCTAGGAGTAAGCCACTGGATTTTGACCTTGATGATCGCACTGGTAAGTGGCTTTTTCAGATTTATATTGGAGGGTTTGTGTTTGCTATTTTGGTAAAGTTTATAGTAGGTTGGGCATAAAAAAGGCGTGCATCACAAAAGTGAATGCACGCCTCGATTTTTTTTGACTTAAATCCTACGACTCCTCCTCACTAAAATATTCATAGAAATAAGGGATCGTTTCTATTCCTTTATAAAAGTTAAATAGTCCATACTTCTCATTGGGTGAGTGGATAGCGTCACTGTCCAGTCCAAAACCAAAGAGTACTGTTTTTAGGCCTAAAATTTCTTCAAATAAGGCTACTATTGGAATACTTCCTCCACCTCTCGTAGGCACGGGCTTTTTACCAAATGTTTTCTCCATTGCTTTACTTGCTGCTCTATACGCTTTACTATCTGT
>DNHN01000290.1:0-756 GCA_003485825.1 Bacteroidota bacterium
TTAAGGTCTAAATCATTTTTTACCATATGAAATAGGGGAATTTTTTCTATGGTGTCTTTAGGCGATTTAAGGATAAGTACGCGTGCTTTTTTTACCGCCATAGATTGCGACACATCCTCAAAGTAAAGCTCTGCGATCTCCTTCCAGCGAGCAGTAAAGTTACGGGTCATAAAGCCACAGAGTAGGATGCTTTCAGATTTGCATGAGGCATGAAGCTGTTGGATATATAACTGAAATAAGTCTGCAGACTTGGGTATCTTAAGTAGAGCGATGTCAATATACTTGGATTGAATATTCAAGGGATTACTGTGCTCCCAGTCTTTTTTATCCAATCCATTATTGGCTAGGTTAAGTTTAGTAGCCTTTAGTTGAGAAGCGTTTGTAATTACGGAGTGAGGATTGTGAGCACTCAGAGCTACCGCCATGGCGCCAAAAGTATCGTGTACCAGAACAATGCTCTTTTTTTCTAAACCAAGTCCTAGAGCCGTCTCTAAAATTAATTCATCTGCAGCACTCCAAGCTCGTAAGGAGCGGTTTGCTGTATTGGGATAGCGCTGTAGGTTTATGGTCTTATGGTTAAATCGCATCTCGTTCTTTTTGTGCAGCAAAGGTAGACCATTATTGTATTGCTTGTCAGTTCGAGTGATTTTGTTCAACTCTCGATACATTCTGCGATTCGCAGAACACTCGAGATGACAAAATCGTATCGAGAACTGAACAAGCAATGTAATATTCATTTCTTACCTTCGTTTTCTA
>DNHN01000290.1:805-3922 GCA_003485825.1 Bacteroidota bacterium
TCTAAGTATTTAACTAAGCACTATGTGAAAGTGCCAGCAGGGAAGGTGTGGACAGCAAATGAAAAACAAGATTCTACATCGGAATTTTATATTTCAAGTACAGAGGTTACTAATATTCAATGGAGAGAGTTTCTAATGTATCTCAAACAAGAAGGGGAAACAGATGAATATAAAGCCAATATCTTGGACACTACTGTTTGGCGACAGGGACTAGGGGACACAGAACCCTTTGTAAATTATTACTACCAACATCAAGCATATTCTGAATATCCAGCAGTGGGCATGACACTGAAACAAGCAAAAGCATATGCCCATTGGTTGACTGAGATTTATAGCTTAAAAAATCAAGGAGTAAAAATTACATTTTCAGTCCCTACCAAGAAACAGTGGATTCGAGCAGCCAGAGGCGATGAAACAATGAGGTACCCATGGGGTGGACCTTATCTTAGAAATTCTAAGGGACTTTACTTAGCTAATTTTAAAAGTTATGATGCTTCGACTATTCATTACAATGATGAATCTAAAAAATATGAGATTATAACACCAGATGGATTTATAGATGATGCCATAATCACCGCACCAGGGAAGTCTTACTTTCCAAATCAATTTGGGGTATACAATATGTCGGGCAATGTAGCCGAGCTTGTATCTGATGATGCCGTGGCGATGGGCGGCTCTTGGAATGATACAGGATATGATGTGCGAGTAGAGAGCGAGCAGCCTGCTGCAGAGCCCAAGTCTACGATTGGGTTTAGAGTGATAGCGGTGATAGAATAAGTCGTACTGAGTGGAGTCTAAGGGTGTACTTCTACGAGACGGGTAATAAAACGATTCTAATGGTGCAGTTTTTTCGGTCTGGGTTTCATGCGACAAACAGAACGGCTAATTACCTGTGAGTTCTGTAATCACCTTCCCTATCCCTTCAGCATCAATACCATACTTAGCTCTAAGCTCATCGATCTCTCCATGTTCTACAAACACATCGGGTAAGCCTAACGAGGTAATAGTGCCTTTGTATAAACTATCTTGAGCCAGTGCTTTTATCTGCTGTCCGAAACCACCGAGTAGGCACGATTCTTCTACAGTAATTATTGTATCAAACGAACGGAGTATCTCAGTGATTTTGCTCAAATCCAGAGGCTTCATAAAGCGAGCATCTATGTGAGTTATCTGATTGGTTAGCTTATTATTTACAATCGCTTTTTGTACTTCTACGCCTATCTGCCCTATGGAAATCACTGCAAGCTTATTCCCGGTACATAATGTTCGTAAACTGCCAACTTCAAGCGGTTGAATCTCATTGTTGTAATCTACTAGACTCCCTCTTCCACGTGGGTATCTTATGACCACTGGTCCGTCGGTATAATCCACAGCCCAGTACATCATATTCCGAAGTTCATGCTCATCCATCGGAGATAATATTATTAGATTTGGGACAGCATTTAAGAATGCTAAATCAAACGTACCGTGGTGAGTAGGTCCATCTGCGCCGACTAGTCCTGCACGGTCTAGGCAAAAGATGACGGGAATGTTTTGTAAGGCTACGTCGTGTATGATTTGGTCATACGCACGCTGAGCAAACGAAGAGTAGATATTGCAAAAAGGGCGTTTGCCTTCTAAAGCTAGTCCTGCAGCAAAAGTGACTGCGTGTTGCTCTGCTATTCCCACATCAAAAACGCGATGGGGCATGGCCTCCATCATAATTTTCATAGAACTGCCGCTCGGCATGGCAGGAGTGATGCCCACTACGCGCTCATCTTTTTCAGCAATTTCTAATAATGTATGCCCAAATACCTCTTGAAACTTCAATGGTTTTCCTGAAGACTCAGGACTCCTATTTTTCTGTCCGTTTGGATCTATTTTCACATAACTGACACTGTGCCAGTCAGTTTGTGCTTTTTCGGCAGGTTCGTATCCTTTTCCTTTTAGCGTTTTAATATGCAGTACTTGTGGTCCGTTTTCTTGTCTTTGCTTTTCGAAAATAGCAACCAATTCCAAGACATTGTGTCCATCTACAGGGCCTTGATAGTTCAAGCCTAAGTTCTCAAATAGGTTTGGAGTAATTCCATCTATTTCATTCAGGTGGGTATTAATTGCCCCTAGATTTGGGTCTATGCCCATTTGGTTGTCGTTTACTACCACCAGAACGTTTGCCTTGCTTACACCCAGATTATTGAGTGCTTCAAAGGCCATTCCGCCTGTGAGCGAACCATCACCTATTACAGCTATGTGCGTATTCGTTTTATTATTTAGCAGAGCTGCTTCAGCCATGCCCATCACAGCAGATATGGAAGTGCTTGAGTGTCCAGTACCGAAATGGTCAAATGCACTCTCATCTATCTTAGGGAATCCACTTAGACCTTCAAATTTCCGAATCGTATCAAACGCTGATTTACGCCCAGTCAGTAACTTGTGAATGTATGCTTGATGTCCCACATCCCAAACAAGCTTATCAGAAGGTAGGTCATACACGTAATGCAATGCTACCGTAAGTTCTACTACTCCTAGATTAGCACTGAAGTGACCTCCATTTTTAAGAATTTTTTCAATAAAAAAATCACGAATGTCTTGACACAACTGTGGTAGCTGTTTTACTTCCAGTTTCTTGAGATCAGAAGGATAGTCTATGGTGTCTAATAAATTCAGGGTGCAAATATGTAATTAATAGCCAATAAATTACGCCATATTCACACCAAATAGGTAACCGATAAGTGCGGTAAGTCCCATAGCTGCAGTACCCCAAAAAGTAATACGTATAATCGCTCGGAGCACATTAGATCCACCGGCTTTGGCGGCTACTGAGCCTAATAAGACTAAGAATACGATGGCAAATCCGTATTGTAAGTAGATCATAGCACCTAAATTGCCGAATAAAGCCACAATAACTGGAAGTGCTCCACCAAAAATGAAAGCAGCTCCTGACGCAAAGGCTGCTTGAAAAGGATTGGCTTGTGTTATTTCGTTGATACCGAGTTCGTCTCTGGCGTGTGCACCGAGTGCATCGTGCTGTGTTAGCTCGCGAGCTACTTTAGCAGCTAGGTCTTTAGAAAGACCTCTGTTTACATATATTTTAGCTAATTCTTTCTCTTCTTGTTCAGGGAAATCTATCAGTTCTTG
>DNHN01000287.1 GCA_003485825.1 Bacteroidota bacterium
CCTGTGGCTGTCCAACTTCCATCATTCGTGGTAGCCGTTGGTGTGGTAAATGGGCCTAAATGCTTCCATTTAAACGCGTGAAACAGCTGAGCATTTACAGATAGTGAACATGCCAATAGCCCTAAGAGTACTATTTTAGATAACATTCTTGATTATACTAAATAGACCTATTCCGATGAACAGAGCGCCAATTATAAGAGAAAACTTATCTCCTATCAGTTTGGTTAATTGATTTTTATAGACTGTACTAAGTTTTATATAGATAAATAGAATGAGAAAAGCCCCTGCTGCCGCACCGAAAGCAAAGCTCCATTTGGATGGATCCCAAGGAGAGTCCGTAAACGTAAAAAAAGGTTTACCGTCCGTAAAGGCTCCTGTTTGAAATAAGATTAAGTACCCAGACCAGTAGAAAATAAGCTGTGGATTAGCTATGGCTAGTAAGAAACCTTTCGTAAAATTAGAAAAAGCTCCAGTTTTAGGTTCTTCCGTAGTGACAGGAGTTGCATTTTTCTTGAGCATATACGTCAGTCCCATTAAAATGAAAACCACACCCATGGCTATGCTTAGATGAATTTTATAATTTTCCAATACACCTACATAAGAAGCTCCTAAAATGGCTATTAAGGTGTAAGGTATTTCTGGTAAGACCCCGCCAAAGGCTAACCACAATGCAGACTTCTCTGATTTAGTAATTGCAGTATTGATAACCGCTGCATTTACTAAGCCTAAGAACACTGAGCCTATAAAGCTAAAAAATGCTGCAATTCCAAATGCGATTAGTATTTCCAAGATTCCAAAAATTGTTAAAAAAAAGTGATTAAGCAAATGTCGTATAAACTAACAACTACACTTATCCTTGTACCAATAATATTATGGATAATTTAATACTAGAAGGAAAAGTAGTTCAATTACTAGCTCCACAGAATGGCGAAAGCTCAAGAGGCGCGTGGAAAAAGCAAGATTTCGTTATAGAAACATCAGAAAACTACCCGAAGAAAATCTCGATAGTAGGTTTTCAGGATATGGCGGATAAAGTAGCTGAACTGAAAGAAGGAGATGATGTGAAAGTAGCGATCAATATAGAAAGTCGTGAGTATAACTCAAGATGGTATACTGACGTGAAGGCTTGGAAAATAGACAAAGTAAATAGCGGTAGCTCTCCTGCAGCATCCGCTCCTCCTGCAGGTATGGATGACGTGACTGGAGTAAGTTTCACTAGTGAAGATAGTGACGACCTTCCTTTTTAAATTCGACAATCCCAAAAAATAACAAAAGCCGTTTCTATTTTTAAGGGACGGCTTATTTGTTTTAAAACGGCAGAACTTCAGTTACCTGATATATAAAACTGGTCACCGCTTCAGTTACCTGATATATGAAATTGGACACCACTGATGGCCTAAAAGCGATGATAAGTATCACTCCTCCTAGGGCTCCCCAAATGTGAGCTTCATGTCCTATGTTATCGTTCCCTGTCCTATTCATATACTGAGAGTAACCAAGGTATAAAACTCCAAATATCACACTGGGTAGACACAGAACAAAGTATAAGCACAGGTTTTCCAAAGGCTGAATCATAATACTAGCAAATAAGACTCCAGAAACTCCTCCACTAGCTCCTACTGCAGAGTAGGCATAGTTATCCGTATTTTTTAGATAACCCGGCAGGTGGGCTATTAATGTAGAACCTACGAAAAGAGATAGGTAGTAAGCGGATCCTAAAGGGCCATACCACGCTACGAATACACCTTCGACAAACCCTCCAAAACCCCAAAGTACAAAAAGATTAAGGAATAGATGATTGAAGTCAGCGTGCACCCAAGCACTGGTTAAGAAGCGATACCATTCCTTACTCTGATCTATTTTATAGGGACTAAAAAGAAGCTTTGCAAAGAGCGCTCTATTGGAAAACGAGAAGTAACTTACCGCACCTATGCTGATAAGTAAAATCATATTTACTGACATTGTATTCAAAGGTCGTAGATTTTGAAGAATAAAAGGATAAAGCTCCTTATTTTTACCCCATTAAACGAATACTGCTCATATCGGACACGCACGGCTATATAAGCGCAGAGGTGGAAAATCATATGGCAGATTGTGATGAAGTATGGCACGCCGGAGACTGGGGAGATTTAGCGGTGAGTGATGCAATCGGTCGTACTAAAACGGTACGTGGTGTCTACGGAAATATTGATGGAGGTCCCGTTAGGGCAGTATACCCGAAAGAGGTTTATTTTACCATCGAGGGATTAACCGTTTATATTACACATATAGGCGGATATCCGGGTAGATACGAGAAAGGGGTAAAAGACCGTTTAATAGAATTAAAGCCAGACTTATACATATGTGGTCACTCACACATTTGTAAGGTTATTAAAGACAAAGAGTTGGGGTTGATCCATTTTAATCCTGGCGCAATTGGAATGCATGGCTTTCATAAAAAAAGAACAATGATGAAGTTTGGCATAGACAATGGCAAACTCCTAGATATACAGGTATTAGAATATGATAGAAATTAAGCGTAGAATAGAGTTATGGATAATAGGATGTTTACTATTAGCAGCGTGTAGTACAGTTAATACTGTAAATGGGCAAACAGACATCCCTAAGAAAGCTCAAGTGGCTTTTAATAAAGGACTGCAGCAGCAAGGGTACGGTGAATACAATGAGGCTATAGACTTATTTAAACATGCGATAAAAAAAGCACCAGAATTCATAGATGCTTATGATGCATTGGCCAATACCTATCAGAAAAACAATGAACCTAATAAAGCAATAAGGACATATAAGAAACTACTGGAGCTTAAACCAGACCATTATTTTGCATTGTATGAATTGGGTAAAATATACCATGAGTCTGGAGCCCTAGACTCTGCAGAATACTTCTAT
>DNHN01000282.1 GCA_003485825.1 Bacteroidota bacterium
GAAATGGATACGACCGAGATAGAAAAAATTACGGCAGATAAGAACTTCGTGAATCACTTCGGTAAAATGAGGGGAGAATTCCTTAAATCAGCTCCACGTGACTTTGACAAAGAGCATCCGAACATAAAATGGATAAACATGAAGCAGTTGTACGCTTTTAGAGAATTTACAGATGACGAGGTGATTGCCGAGTCGTTCCCCAAAGAAGTGATTCGTACTTTTTTGGCCATCCGCCCGTTCTTCGACTATATGAGCGATGTACTCACTACTGACCTAAATGGAGAGTCTATTCTGTAGCCTAAAGCGATGATCAATATTGGGATAACTACGACCTAGATATACCAGATGCAGTGGTATACACACTGCAGGAGCATTCAAGAGTAAGAAAGTGAGTCGGACAGCCATAATAGGATAGTATTAATGAAGTAGCTGTTGTCTATGCAGTTAGATACGACTTTATGAAAAGAGCTCTTAAAGCTCATTTTTTAATGTCACTGCAAGTTAAATAAGATCAATGTACAGTGCGTTAGGTCAAGTATGCTTAACGAAAAATACTTTAATCATCCTGCTTGTAATTATTGGTATAGCCATGATGTACCTTGGAGGTGTGAAAGCACCTAAATTTATGATGCCACCATTCTTGTCTGGAGTGGCCTTTTTGTTGATTGCAGGGTTGTTTAAGATGAAAGAGTGAAGTTGTTCACCTCTTTAACAAACACATCTACATCTTCCTCTGTATTGTAGTAATGTACACCTATACGAATATTTCCTCCTCGTTCTGATGCTTCTACTCTTTTGGATAGCAAGTGTTGGAACAGTCCTTCCTTGCTTTCTATTGCGAGAATTCCTAGTCTATTTTCATTGTAAAAATCTCCAACGATAGAAATCTGAGCTTCTTGTAGTTGTTCTATAAGATAGTCCATAAGCTCAGTAATGCGCAGATAGATAAAGTCTTGTCCGAGTTCTTTAATCGTCTGCAGCGCAAATCCTAGTCGATGAAATGTGACGTGGTCGTGATGCCCGGGTTCATAGCTTTTCATACTCGGTTGATATACGGAGATACAGTCTTCCCAAATACAGCTATTGTACCCTGCAGACTTTGGTGGATAGGTCTTTAGCAGTTCCTCGCTTACATATAAAAATCCATTTCCGAAACCAGCTAATGGCCACTTGTAGCAACTTGCTCCGAGTAAGCTTATGTTGCACTTTTTTACATTTATCTCTATCGCTCCAAAGCTCTGAGTTGCATCTACAATAAGCTTGCAATCGTACTCCTTGCAGGAGCACCAATACCTTCAAGGTCTGTAAGATATCCGCTTAGATACTGGCAGTGACTTATGGCAAAGAATGCGGGTTGATGTTCTTTAATGGTTTGTTCAATTTTAGCTAAATCTAGTGTGTGATCCTCCTCAAAAGTGGTCCATACTACTTCAAAGTCATGGGTTTGAAAAGGCATGGTAAGTGAAGGATAGTCATTTTCTATGAGCAGTACTTTCGTCTTAGAAGGCAGTGAGTTTACGAATAGATTTAGGCCAATAGAAAAATTGGCTATAAGTGCTACGTGACTTGCAGAGCAATGGATTAGCGCAGCTATTTGCTGTTTGATGGCAGGTACTGCATGGTTTATGAAGTCCAATAGGTAGGCACCTGGAGCTTCTCTGAATTTCAAAACTTCAGCAACGACGAATGCCTCATTTGCCAAGCTGGGTAATCCGTTAGCCGGTGAGTTAAGATAGATTCCTTCGTAGTTTTCTAGGTGTTCGTTTCTAAGTTCTAGCCAGTTTACCATTGGGGCAAAGGTAAGAATTTGAATTGGCCATACTTGAGCAAAGGTAAAGTATAGACCAATTCAAATCAGTAGGTTAAGGCAGTTATAATGTCATACTTACTTTCATCATCCAATTAAATCCAGCCATAGGATAGAGGTAGTTGAAATCTTGACGTTCACCCCTTATGTACCCACTAAAGGTATATCCATTCGGAGCGTAGAATTGATTTAGAACATTATTTAAGAATAGACCAACGTTGAGATTTTTGGTTCCCTTGACTTCAGTACTGATGTAGTTTATGCTCAGGTCTACATTGGTAAATGCGTCTAAACTACGAGCATCACTTTGAGTATTGTCCAAGAACTGCTTACCAACATACTTGCCGCTTGCATTTAGTGTAAAGTGTTCGGTTGCTTTATAACTTAGCATTGCTGCGGCAATGGTGTTTGGTGAGAATGCAATGTCTGTGTTGGAATACTTCTTTTCAATCAAATCATACGCACCATCCCATTCTCCTACATATTCTGTAAACTGGGCAATCTTATTTTCAGACAGTGTCAAATTTCCTCCAGCTTGTAAATTCTTGGTCAAGGGATATTGGAAATCGATTTCAACTCCAAGTCTGTAGCTGTTTAGTACATTGGTTCTTATCGCTTCACCTACATCGTTTACTGCACCAGTGAGCACCAATTGATTGTCATACTGCATATTGTATAAGTTTACATTTATGCGTTTTCTACCGTTTGCGTATCGGTATCCTATCTCTACATTTTCCATAGACTCGTGCTCTGGTCGGTTGCTTGTTGGATTATCACGGAAATCATCACGCACAGGCTCTCTATTTCCTACCGCAAATACACCATAGAAAGTGTGATTTTTGAGTAAGTAAGTCAATCCAATTTTGGGGTTAAAGAATAAGAAGTTTACGTTTTGATCTGAATACTGCTGTGCCTCTGGTAATGTTGTACTTCCTGCAGAGTCGTTTAAACCAACGAAGGAGTAGTTCACAAATCGGTACTGAAGGTCTATATACGGTATTAAGTTGTTGTAGTTATAGGACTGACGTACGTAGAAGTTTCCGTCTGTTTTGGTAGCGTCGTTGTCATAGTAGATGGCATTTAGGTCTTCGTATCCTGTAAATTCTGTAGCAATAGCCTCTCCATAGTGGCGACCGTTGTACTGATTATACCCGCCACCGAGCACCGTTTCCATTCTGTTTCTGGTGTAGGTGATGTTAGCAATACCGCCTACGAGTGTATTGTCTAACCATCTGCGTCTCACAAGGTCGCCAGAGAGAGCAGTATCGCCTGTAGGGTGAATACTGTCTATGCCGTAGTTTGCAAAATCATCTCCTGCTCTAAATTGCTCAAAGTACCCTTGTCCTGTAGTTACATAAGCAGCAGTATTTAGTTTAAGGAAACTAGTGAATGAATGGTCAAAGAAAAACTGGTAATGATTCTGATTGTAGTTATCTACCTCATTTTCGTAGGTGTATGCATTGTACGTTTTGCTGTTACTGTTTTGCAAATTTTGAAGTGCTGCACCTCCAATGTACAGTTCATTTATATATCTGTTCTCGTTTGCTATATCTCCTTTAAAAGTAGGCTCAGGAATGCCGTTCCAGGCTTGATAGGTACGTTCACTGCCGAGCATTATATTGGCTTTAAAAACAGATTTTGCCCAGTACTTCGCAGCTACTAGGTTGGCAGATTTCAAGTCAGAGGAGGCTCTGTCTATGAATCCATCACTCTGGATAGTACTGCCTCTGAGTTGAAATGCCCAGTTGTTTTTTAGTCTACCAGTGTTGTGTAGCAGCGAAATTCGCTGTGTGTTGAAACTACCCAAGCCAAAACTTGCGAGGGTGTATTTGTCTTTAGAAAGGTCATTGGTGCGTATGTTTACACTTGCTCCGAACGCTGCAGCACCATTGGTACTTGTACCTACACCACGTTGTATCTGTACACTTTGGGTAGAACTTGCTATGTCTGGCATATTTACCCAGTACATTCCCTGACTTTCCGCGTCATTTATTGGGATACCGTTCACGGTAATATTTACTCGAGTAGGGTCTATGCCACGCACTCGGATGCCTGTGTATCCTACTCCGTTTCCAGCGTCTGAAGAGATCACAGTACTCGGTGTCATGTTGAGAAGGAAAGGAAAATCTTTGCTTTGATCTAGGCTTTCAAGCTCCTTTTTGTCCAAGTTAGTGTAGGTGGTTGGCGAAGTGTTTTTTGCACGCACTGTACTGATCACAGCTGCGTCTAGAAATGCCATATCTGGCAACATAAAGAATATCTGGTCGCCCTTAGTTTTAGTGATGGTGATAGTGTCAATGTATGTTTTGTAGCTAAGGTGATTAATTGAAACAACGTATTCCCCCGCGGTAATATTTTCAAAATTAATACTGCCATTTTGGGTGGAGTAAGTGCTAGTAGCTCCGTTTTTCCCGCTGAGCCGTACGAATGCGGATTCAATGGGCTCGTAGGTTTTGGCATTTTTGATCTGAGCGGAATAGTTGATTTGACTGAAGCACAGCTGTGCTGTGATGGTCAATAGTGTGATGAGTGTTCCACCTCGGTGGATACGTTTGAATGTGTTTTTCATTTCCTGTTTTTATTTTTATAAATACAGGAGTGTTGAGAGATACGAATCTATCTTTTATTTCCCTACGGCAGCATTATCTGCATCAGGTTCTTGGGTATCATCTCAGCAATTCGCGTAAGCGAAAAGCACCCCTTTGTTGAGGC
>DNHN01000244.1 GCA_003485825.1 Bacteroidota bacterium
GTATAGTTCTATTCTGTCTGTACCGCAAGCTAGTGCAGCATCTACTTGCTCTACTACAGGATCTAGGAAAACAGATACTCTAATTCCAGCATCTTTAAATCGCTTAATAATAGGAGTGAGGTAGTCTTCCTTTTTGATGCAATCCCATCCTGCACAACTTGTAATGACATCTGGTCCATCGGGCACCAGAGTAACTTGGGTAGGGTTTATTTCTAGCACCATTTGTATGAAGTCTTCACTTGGATACCCTTCTATATTGTATTCTGTTTTAACAACGTTCTTTAGCCCATAAGTATCTGCTCTGGTGATGTGGCGCTCGTCAGGTCTTGGGTGAATGGTAATGCCTTCTGCTCCAAAGTTTTCAATGTCTTTAGCCGCCTGCAGCACGTTCGGCGTATCTCCGCCTCTTGCATTACGTATAGTAGCTATCTTGTTAATGTTTACGCTTAATTTGGTCATTGATTCTATTTTATTAAGTATCTAACTTGTAGAGTATATGTTTGTTTTATGTTCCCCCTTGTTTCTTGCATTCCTGATCCAATAGAATAGTCTGAATTTAGACTATTTAGTGGGACATCGTGCTGGGTGTGTGCGTATCTAAACCAAATATCCAGCCCTGTACGCACTTTGTATCTCAGGAGTGCTGCAAATCTAAGTCCAGAAAAGCCATGGGCAAATAATGGATAGTCATAGAGAGGCACGGGCTCAAAACTGTAAATTCTATTCTCATACTGATCTATGCTGCTGTATGCTATTCTTCCTTTAAGTTGAAGACGGCTCCCGAAAGGTTTGTATATAATGTCTTGGTAGACTAGGCTGCCAAAAGAAGTCTTATTGTCCTGATCTACTATGCTTACTTCCACTCTGTTTCGAAGTTCTATCCCCTTTCTTACGGTATAGTCTAAATGTAAACGGTGTCGCTGAGTGGTAATATGTATGAGCCGATTAATGTTTTCTCCTGACTGGTTTCTTTGCTTGGTTTCATTGCGGTACCTGTAGTACGCTTGCCATTTTCTACTTGGTTTATAGCGAAGCTCTGTCCAAAGGTCATTCCCATTAGAAGGTGCGTCTGCTCCAAAGCGTAACCACGGACTCGTAAATAAATCATAGTAACCGAGTAATGTGAATCGGTTACTCAACTGAGCTTGAAAACCACTGTAAAAGCCGTTTTCATTGCTGGCATTGCTGCTCTCCCCAAATCCGTTACTCTGCAGTGTAATAAAGCTCTTGTCATAGTTCCTATATACAAAACTCACATCTATAGCCCTATGGAGGCTAACCAAAGCACCAAGCACTTGGGCAATAGCATTTTCAAAACTACTGTGGCTTACCTCACCATAGATATTTACATTTCGATATACAAAATCATAGTAAAGGCCATTTTTAAAATACTCATTTCCTCTGAAGTTGAACTGGTTATAAGGTTGTTCGTTTGGTTCTAAACGTGCGCTCAGTTTTCGCAGATAGTTTACGGTTCCTATTCTGCCAAAAGGCAACTTGTAGTCAAGGTAAAAGCCTATCTGAGTGTCTGTAATAGCATCCTTGTCTGCTAGTTCCGAAGGTGTGCGGTGCAGTCCGCCATCCTCTTGTATACTGGTAGTGATTGTAGGTGCTTCTGGATCTCGCTCTTCCTCACCCAGCGTGTTCCCATCTACTTTTTTATGTGATGCGAATACGCCCGAGGTGATATTACCTAACTCTAGGGCCACAGCACCTCCACGTAAATAGGCATTTTCTCTCAATGAACGATATGCTCCGAAACCGTTAAAATTTCGTTTAGAAGCAGTGATGATGCTTGACTTACCAAAAGCTAGTCCTGTACTAAGAGTTAAGCCTTGTCCAAAATTGGCTTGATAGTCTCCTAAATTTAAGGTTTTAAGCTTTCCAATATCTCTAGCGGCAAAGTAAAAAGAGTAGTAGTCATAGCCTGCAGGATTCTGTTTTCCTCCAAAAGCTTCTCCTGCATCTTTTTCCATGTTTGCGCCAAATGAGATGTAGCGTTTATAGTCGAATCTGTAGCGTAGATTATTGTATAAAGCTGAGCCAGTGTAGTGGCTTACACTGCGGTCAGTAAGTGTGTCTGCGAGTAAATTCCCTTTTGCTTTGGGAGTGTTTAGCTCCGCAAGGCTAAGAATCTGATGCCTTCCTGTTTTCCATATTTTACGCGCATCAGCGATGTGTATAGCGCTAGTTGTTAGGGAGACAAACGGTAGGATTTCTTGGATATCTGCGACACTAAAGGATGGAAGTACTTGTAGCTCATATACGCTTATGAAATCCCCGAACTTATTACGATGCTCTATGATTTCTAAAGATTGGAAGCCATCTAAAAATACAGCTGCAAAAAGCTCTTTTGCATCGGCTTTATTTAGGTCTATTGGATTGTCTATATAGAAAAGCAAATCACTAGCAAATTGCTGGATGTCTACTTCATCCGAAGTGTTTTCGATGTAGCGCTCTATGAATTCATTTACGGTTTCATTTTCTGTTTGACCAATGGCAAAACCAGTGATGAGCGTTAATAATAGCCAAAGTTTAAAACGCATACCCGACGTTTAGAGATGGAGAAAGCCCCAGTTGATTATGATATGCTCCTGCGACAGCTATCGCTAACCTGTCCGTCTTCCATCCAAAGCCAAGAGCCACGAGTTGACGAAGACCAAAGCCTCCTCTAATAGAAAACTTGTCTCTGCTAACTTCTAAGCCTGCGTTTAAGTCTAATGGTAGCTCAGACACCTGCAGCACATCACTATACAACGTTATGTTTTCTGCCAGTTCATAGTTCAATCCTAAGCGGAGATTTGCGGGTAATTTTTCTTCTGGAACTTCTGTTAACACACTGCGATTAGGATTAAATACTTGGAATCCTACATTCAGCTTTTCGTTGACGTGGTAGTACAGTCCCACGTTAAAGGTCAGGAAGTTTGCAGTCTTATAATAAGCACCTGTAGATGAAAGGGTATGGTAATTCACGGCAATGCCAGCGGATATATGTTCTCCGAGTTTTTTGGAAACTGCTAGCTGAGTTTTTTGACTGGTAAGGTTAGCCAATGGAGCTATCTGATAGGCGAACCCTATGTTAGCAAATTTAGATGAGACATTTGCAGCTAGAAACATACTGGAGTAATCAGAGACCCCAAACCTATTCGCGGCATTTAGGCTAAGTTCATTTTTGGTGAATGCTAATGCGGCGACATTATTCTCTATAGCAAATGCATTGAGGTATGTTACAGATGCTCCTCCAAGCGATAATGAAACTGCGTTATTGGGTGGGGGAGAAATAGCTAAAGTAGTTACACCAATGGCAAGGCCAGATAGTGTGAAAAGTAAAAATTTGAGCATGACATATGACGTATAATGGGGTTATAGTTCTTGTTTTAGTTGGACTAAGAACGATTTAATGCTTTGCAGTTTTTCTACTATTTCTACATTAGAATCAACCGACCTTTTGTCCGTTTTTATTTTGTCTTTGGCACCTTGAAGCGTATAGCCTTTTTCCTTGACAAGTAAATATATACGAGCTATTTCGTCTATATCCTTGGTGGTGTAAAAGCGCGTACCCTTGGTGTTCCGTTTGGGCTTCAGAGTGTTGAATTCTGTCTCCCAATACCTCAGCAGTGATGGTGCTACTTCAAAATGCTTCGATACTTCTGAGATACTGTAATAGAGTTTGCCTTCTTTGAGGGCCATTAGTCAAATGACTGATTGGGGTTGGAAGAAAGCTTAAGTATCTCTTCGTATTGGTCACTTGTAAGATCATTATAGAAGAAGCCTACTGGGTTTACAGCAGTACCATTTTTATGTACTTCATAGTGCAAATGCGGGCCGGTAGACTTTCCTGTGCTGCCTACTAGTCCTATAAGCTGACCTCGAGTCACTTTTTGTCCTCGCTTGATCATTGCTCTGCTCATGTGACCATACAGTGTAGAGTATCCATATCCGTGATTTATCACGACGTGAGTACCGTAGCCCCAACGGGAGTATTCTACCTTTTGGACCACTCCATCTCCTGTAGCATATATTTTAGTGCCTTTTGGGGCTGTGAAGTCCATGCCCTTGTGCATTTTACGTGTTTTGTAAATTGGGTCTACTCTGTAGCCAAATCCTGAAGCAATTCTGCGTAAATTTTTGTTAGGGATAGGCTGTATGGCAGGAATAGAAGCAAGCATTTTACTTTTATTTCTAGCCATTTGTATAAGCTTATTATACGAGTCTTCTTGCACTTTGTATTGTGCACTCATGTTATCCAGCTTTTCGTGTATTTTTTTGAAATCTTCCCCGTTCCGAATTTGTTCTAACGCAGTATATTTATCTACACCACCTGTTCCTGCTTTTCTAATGTCATCACTGATAGGATCTGCACCAAAAATTTCCCTATAAACATCATCGTCCATACGAGCAAGTTCATTGAGCTGTGTCTGCATCTCTAATGACTTGTTGTTGAGTATCTTTAGTTGAACTTCGTATTCAGAAATCTGGTGTTGTAAGTCTTCGGTATTATTGCCGTTTTGGGCTACCATTGCACTTGCCACTGCTATCACAGCAGCTAGAGATAAAAAGCCAAATATCTTAGCGATTACGCCCAAATAATTTGAAGATTCTCTTTCGTATTCAAGAGTTTCTGGATTAAACCTAAATTTCGCTTTACTCATTGTATTTTTGCTGCCTTTATAAAACCTTGCGAATATAAAAAAAATAGCGTGAGTAAAAAAACACCTTTAGACGAAACAATGACTGCAGCAGAGATAAGACAACAGTTCCTCGACTTTTTTGAGCAAAAAGGCCATAAAGTAGTGGAATCAGCACCAATAGTGGTAAAGGATGACCCTACCTTAATGTTTACAAACGCAGGGATGAATCAGTTTAAAGATATCTTTTTAGGAGATAAGAATGCAGAGAGTAAACGGGTAGTAGATACACAAAAGTGTCTGCGCGTAAGTGGTAAGCACAATGACTTGGAAGAAGTAGGTGTAGATACTTACCATCATACGATGTTTGAGATGTTGGG
>DNHN01000295.1 GCA_003485825.1 Bacteroidota bacterium
TTAATTTGAGTAGCGAATATAAGAATAGCTTTCACTCTCCAAAGCCTAAACCCATTCTAAATGCGTAACTTCGAAACCATGTGTAAACATATTCTAATAGCATTTTTTGCTTTTGGTGTAATGGGTTGTGCCTCTACGACCAACATAGAACCAATTGAAAAAAATAAAATGAGTACAACCACAAAGAGTTATCTCGCCTTGGGCGATAGCTACACCGTAGGAACGTCCATTGCCTTTCCAGATAATTTCCCAAGTCAGTTGGCAGATAGTGTTTTATTAAAGACGGGGGACTCGTTGGTCGTTAAATTAGTGGCTCAAAACGGATGGCGAACCGATGATTTGCAACGCGGGATAAAACGTACGGAGCTAGAGGAGAGGTACGATTTGGTATCGCTGCTTATAGGCGTAAATAACCTGTACCAAGGGCTACCTTTAGCAGATTTTGAAAAAGACTTTAGAAGTTTGCTTGATAGTGCCGTAAAGTACGCTGGGGGAGAAAAAGAACACATTTTTGTAGTGTCTATACCCAACTATGGGTACACCCCATTTGGTGCGCCTAAAAAAGAGGAGATCACTGCAGATTTACGAGTATTCAATGCCCGAAGTAAAACCATTTGTGAAGAGTACGGAATTGACTATTTTAACATTACGGATATCTCTTTAGGTGCAGAAACCCGAGACGATTATAGAGCGAAGGATGACTTGCATCCAAGTCCTTTGCAATATGCAGCTTGGATAAGTTCATTTTTGGATGAAGTGATAGAAAAATTGAAGTGAGGAGAAGAGTACTTATTCTAGGTTTCTATATTTCCGCAGCCTTAGTCAACGCTGCAATAGCTATTCAATATGCATTGGGAGGAGTTTTTGGCAAAATTGTCCTGGGACTGCTTGTGATGCACTTTATTATTCAGATTTTGTATGGTTACCATGAGCATACCGTATCCAAAAAGTATGGAATTGGGTTAGGAATACTGGCGCTAGCTGGTGTAGTTGTGGCAGATTTTTTTGCAAGTGTTGTGGTTAGGTCATTTATAAAACTCTACCTAGTGTATGTGTCACTCAGTCGAAAACACTTGGACCACACGGCAATCTGGCCTACCAAGTGGTATGTAATAAGTGCTGTAACTATTGTGCTCATTTTTGGTTCAGCAATCTTCAAATTACTGCATTGGTTTGGAGCTGTGCAAATGGTCATGGTAGGTTACGCTGTGAGAAGTATTTTCTTTATATACATTGGTTATTTCAAAGCATTCACCTCTGTTGAAGTTGCGGATGAAGTAGCAGAAATAGGACAAGAATGAAAAAGTCTTCCCCAACAATTGAAGAAGACTTTTTGAATATTTGGGTAGCTTTAAACCACTCCCATTTCTTTGCCCACTTTAATGAAAGCGGCAATCGCCTTATCTAAGTGGTGCTGCTCGTGAGCAGCAGAAAGTTGTACGCGTATTCTTGCTTTACCTTTAGGTACTACCGGGAAGTAGAAACCTACTACGTAGATACCTTCTTCTAGCATTTTAGCAGCCATTTCTTGAGCTACGTTAGCATCATAGAGCATTATGGGTACGATAGGATGTACTCCTGGAGTAATATCAAAACCAGCTTCGGTCATTTTCTCACGGAAGTAAGTAGTATTATGCTCAAGTTTATCTCTAAGCTCTGTAGTCTCACTAAGCATATCTAGTACAGCTATACTTGCACCTACGATGCTAGGAGCTAGCGTATTAGAAAATAGGTACGGTCTAGATTTCTGACGAAGCATATCTACAATCTCTTTTTTACCAGACGTAAATCCACCACTCGCACCACCTAAAGCTTTTCCTAGTGTACCAGTGATGATTTCTATTTTACCCATCACACCGCAGTGCTCGTGAGTACCACGTCCAGTTTTACCGAGAAATCCAGAGCTGTGACATTCATCTATCATTACACTTGCATCGTACTTGTCTGCTAGGGCTACTATCTTATCGAGTTGAGCTATGGTGCCGTCCATAGAGAATGATCCGTCTGTAACGATGACTCTATTTCGTTGGTCCTGAGCGGCTATAAGTTGCTTCTCTAGGTCTTCCATGTCATTGTGTGCATATCTGTACCGCTGTGCTTTACATAGTCTGACGCCGTCTATGATACTAGCGTGATTTAAGGCGTCTGAGATGATAGCGTCTTCTGCATCAAAAAGGGGTTCAAAAACTCCTCCGTTGGCATCAAAAGCAGCCGCGTATAGTATAGTGTCTTCAGTACCTAAGTATTCAGATATTTTTTGCTCTAGTTCTTTATGAATATCCTGCGTACCACAGATAAAGCGTACAGAACTCATTCCGTATCCGTGTGTATCTATCGCATCTTTGGCAGCTTGTATCACTTTAGGGTGTGAACTAAGTCCAAGATAGTTGTTTGCACAAAAATTAATTACATCACCTGCGGAATCTGTTTTGATATCCGCACCTTGTGGTGTAGTTATTATTCGTTCGTTTTTGTATAAACCTGCTTCTTTAATTTCCGCTAGTTGAGTTTGTAGTTTGGCTTGTAATGATTCGTACATAGACGGCAAACTTAATCATCCACTTGCAAATAATCACGTACTTCGATAGGTAGAATAAATACGAATTAAAAGTAGCCGTAAAGACGGTAGTATATACTGCCATAAAAGCACCCTTTTTGATGGAAAAGGGTTTAATCAGGATAAACAGTTAAAAATCATAGAACTTTTTGGATGGCACAAAGGTTGTATCCTTATACTTGCATAGACGAAGAATAGACTAATGTCAGAAGATAAAAATAAAGGCAAAAAGCCCAAAAACCAGAGCAATACACCAAATCCATTCGACGGTAAGAAGCCAAAAGGTGGGAAACCTAGATTTAATTTAATGTGGATATATGCCATATTAGCAGTAGGATTTATCGCGATTACTTTCTTATCTCCCAATGGAGGTAAGCAGATAAACGTAGATAAGCTCCTCACAATGGTGGAAAATGGTGATGTAGACAGAATTACAGTAGTCAACAGAAGTAAGGCTGAGATATACCTTACAGAAGAGGCTAAAAAAGACGAAGAGTATAAAAAAGATGTACCGGAAAGTTCGCTTGTAAACCCTAAGTCATTCACCTACTTCTTGTCGGATATCGGAGACTATGAGTACTTTAATAATCAAGTAAAAGAGGCTCAGAAAGATCTTCCTTCCGCAGATAAAGTGAGCATAAATCCAGAAGTAAAGGAAAGTATATGGGATAATCCACTGATCACGTTGGTTTTATACATTGCAATATTCGGACTCATCTGGATGTTCATTATGAAGCGAATGGGTGGCGGTGCTGGTGCAGGTGGCGGAGGTCAGCTGTTCAGTATAGGAAAGTCGAAAGCTCAGCTTTTTGATAAAGATACCAAAGTCAATGTAACCTTCAAGGATGTTGCTGGACTAGAGGGTGCTAAAGAAGAGGTGATGGAAATCGTAGATTTTCTTAAAAACCCAAAAAAATATACAGACCTAGGAGGTAAGATACC
>DNHN01000221.1 GCA_003485825.1 Bacteroidota bacterium
CGATTCGCTTTCTTCTGTATATCTAGAATGGGCTACGGATACTATAGCTACCACGAACTCCATTCCTATGGAAAACGTGAGTACTAGTGCCTGGACAACTGAAACACCTATAAACAACGCCGAACTAGGAGACGTTATTTATTTTAGGGTAGTTGCTATTGGAGAAAATAAGGATACCTCTGTGAGTTATCTGTTTCAGTATGACGTAGAGGAATTTGCTTACTGTAATGCAAAAGGCTCTAATGGCACAGGATCAGACTATATCAATAAAGTGGAGTTGGCTGGAATGAGCAACAGCTCAGGCAAGGAGGGATACGGCGATTTCACTGCCACTACCATAGACTTAGAGCAAGGTCAAGAGTATACTTTGACGGTTGGAATGGCCTACCATTTTGCAGGACAAGACTCTGTGACTGCTTGGATCGATTACAACTACGATGCTAGCTTCTCTAAAGAAGAGCAAATCGTTTTTAGCGCACTAAATGCAGAGCACATAGCTACAGCAAGCTTCACGGTGCCTATGACTGCACTTATGGATAAGCCGGTACGCATGAGAGTCCGCAGTCAATACTTTGCGAACACCATGAACAGCTGCGACGAGACTGCTGGAGAAGTAGAAGACTACACTATCACTATTTTAGAGAGTCCATTTCTAAGTGTCCCAGAGGCAGCAGTTATAACTGCTAGCGTATCACCTAATCCAAGCATTGGAAGCTTTGAAATACGCTTAGCGGAAACTGCGCAGGATATTGCTGTAGACATGTATGATATCACTGGAAAGGTAGTAGCACAAAACAACTATCATCAAGCACAATCCATTCAAGTAAATACCGAACTAAGCGCTGGTGCCTATATGCTAAAAGTAAGTACCGAAAAAGGAACGAACACACAAAAAGTAATCATTAAATAAGTACAAACTAAACATCTCCCACCCATTGAGATATCTAGCTTGACTAGGGTTATACAACACAAAGAGCCATTGCATTCCTGCAATGGCTCTCTTTATGAAATAAATCCTATTTTTCTAAATCGGATGATTTACCGATTAGTATTTTACCATTTTCTTAACCGTACCTGACACACGTACGAAGTAGGTTCCTGGAGCAAGCTCAGCAGTAGAGATATGCTTTACCTCTCGATCCAGTGATGCTCTGATAAGTACAATTCCTTGTAAGTCCGTCACCTCTACTTCTGAATCTATCTCAGTAGCATAGTCCGCTATGATAATTTCGTTGGTGAAAGGATTTGGGTAGATAGAAGCAGTCTTTTCGCCTTTCAATGAAACACACTGCACTTCACTGTACTCGTACTGCCCGTCAAAATCTACTTGCTTCAATCTGTAGCAATGGTTACCAGCAGGAACAGCGCTTTCGTCTGAGAAGCTGTAGTCCACTAAACTGTTAGAGTTACCCGCTCCGATCACTTCGCCTATTTGAGTAAATTCACTTTCACCTTCTAATTGTCTTTCTACTTCAAATCGATCATTGTTCAACTCCATAGCTGTTTGCCAAAGAAGTTGTGATGACTTGACAGTGAAGTACGTTAGAGTAACGGGCAGCGAAGAACTAGTAGTACCAGCAGATCCTGAAAAACAAGCACTACCGCCACAAACGTCATTGGTCCATCCTGTATACTCCAATACAAGAGTAGAGGCGCACGTCGCCGCAGTAAATTGATAACTAAAACTGGATGCAGCCGAGGTTGATGGAGGTGTAATACGACAAGTCGTGTTGGTATTTAATGTCGTTGTTCCACACTTAACAATCATGTCAGTGATACTTTTATATCCATTAGTGGTGCTTTGAGCAGTAAAATTTATCTCATAGGTAGTATTTGATCCTGATGTTGAGACTACAGAATAATTCCAAGCAGGGATAGTTCCGCAGTTTTGAGACAGACTTGAATAACTAATCAGTGTAAATAAAACTAAACTAATAGTTTTGAGCTTGCTTGCTGAAAAAAAACAAGGTCGGGAAAAAGTACGCTAAGTACTATTTTGTTCATGCTGTGAAGATAAAAAAAAAATTATGCCACAAACATTACTTGAGAACAAAATAAACTTCACTCAATCGCAAGCAACAGAAAATAAACACAATTAAATTTTATTCCCAATTATAGATTTTAAGTCCATAAATTAGAGTGAATCCTGAATAAATCAATTATTTGATTAGACCCGGCCCTAAACTACCGAATCATTCTAAAGCCACCCGCAAAAGGCTCTTAACCTCACAAACACAACCCATCAGACTACTCCGACTTCATTATTACGATTGAACCGTTCTACGAAAACCAGTCCTGCACAAAGGCCCTGTCTTTTATCAACTCTTCTTTCCCTTCTGCTATTAAGTCGTAAATACGCTTGGTATTCTCTGCTCCTTTATCCAGCGCTTCTTTATACGGTATAGTACTAAAACTCACCATCTCATACTGAGATTGGAAAATATCGGGATGTAAATCACACAGCTCGTGTTCTATTTTTTTGTAGTGTAAAAAATACTCATCACCAACAAGATCTCGCATCTCTATGAAATTTTGCAGCGCTAAGTCTGCGATGGCATCTGCATTGGGCTTCCTGCGTTTTTCGTAGTGCTTCATCGCTACATCCCAGTCTCCAAACTCTTCTAGACAAGCATCCAATTCTATACAGTCTTCAAAAGCACAGTTCATTCCTTGACCATAAAATGGAACTATAGCGTGACATGCGTCTCCTATAAGTGTAGCCTTCCCTACATTCCACGGATAACACCTCACCGTAACCAAATCCCCTACAGGGTTTGCTTTAAAATCCTCAAGCAGTGTAGGCATCATCGGCACGCTATCCCCAAAGTACGTATTCATGAAATGAAGTATCTCCTCATCCGTATTGATATTATCAAAACCCGTCGCACCTTCATAGGGCATAAAGAGTGTACAGGTAAATGACTTGTCTGGATTCGGCAACGCAATCATCATAAAACTACCGCGTGGCCAGATATGCAAGGCATTAGGCTCCATAGCAAACTCACCGTCAGCCGTAGGCTCTATAGTTAGCTCCTTGTATCCGGATTTGGTGTAGCTCTGCGAATAGTCAAAACGCGGTGTACGCTGCATTTTGCTGCGCACTGCAGAGAATGCTCCGTCACCGCCCAATATATAGTCTGACTTCACCTCCAGCTTTTCACCTGTCTCTGAGTTGGTAAACCAGCAGATACTCTTCTCTAAGTCTACCTTGGTGCATGCCATATTGAAGTGCTGATGCACATGCTCGTTTTCATCGGCCAGCTGCAGCAGCTGCACATTTAGGTGCGCTCTACTTACAGAATTGATAGCTTGACCTTCTGTACCGTACGGCTGATAAGCCAATTCTCCTTCGGTGCTGTGCATCATGCGCCCAGGCATTGGGATAGCCTTGCTAAGCACCGCTTGGTCTAGACCTACTTTTTCCAATGCAGCTATTCCTCGTTTAGACAATGCCAAGTTAATGGACCTACCTGCAGGTATTTCCACGTTTCGCATATCCGGTCTTCTCTCATATATATTGACCTCGTAACCTCTTTTTGCTAAATACACGGCCACTAATGATCCGGCCAATCCACCTCCTACTAACGTAATGCTCTTCATATTATAATCTCGTCAAAGTTACACATAGAGCATTTTTATTTGATATTTGTTTCAATCTAAATTATGCAGCCCGTGCTTCCGCCTATTCTAGTTATCTATAATCCTGCCGCTCAGGGTGGCAAAAGTGCTGCAATATTGGAAAAATATATACACTTTTTAAAAGACCAAAATATCGCTCACCACTGTTATACAACATTGGGGAAAGATGATTCACTTCCCCTTCACAAACTACTTCAATCTACTAACTTTAGTCTAATCAGCATTATTGGTGGCGATGGAACTATAAACTTAGCGATCAATGCATTACCCCACCTCACCACTCCTATCCACTTGATACCCGCCGGCTCGGGCAATGACTTGGCTAAGATGATCTATACCGAAGGGATTCCTAGCTATCCAGAACTATTTAAACGAATCCTGCTCAAAACACCAGATACCATTCCAGTCGATATCTGGAGATGCAATGCTCGCTTATTTGCCAACGGGTTTGGTTGTGGATTTGATGGATCTATAGCCTTCAATACTAAATTCAAAAAAGGACTATTCGGCTCTAAAATGAAATACTGGATAGAAATCATCCGGCATATTTTCTTTTACCCATCTCCAATCATAAATGTAAATGGGAAAACATCTCGCACATTTATGCTCTCCGCAGCGAATGGCAGTGTGTATGGCGGAGATTTTAAAGTAGCACCACGTGCTAGTGTCAATGATGGAAAACTGGACGTAGTTCGAATTAAAAAAGTGTGGACTCCACTTCGTTTTTTTTACTTACCGCTGGTTATGGCGGGCAAACATTTGGCAATGGATATAGTAGAATACGAGCAGCTAGACCAATTAAGGATTGAGTCCAATAAGCCCATCCCTGCTCATCTAGATGGAGAGCCCATGAGTGAAACAGTATACGAGATCAGACCTCACGGTCAGATAGAAGCAGTCTGTTGATTAACAAATACTTCTCACTTGCTCTTACTCCACCGTCTCCATATCACTGCACATATCACTACAATACATAATGCTATAAACTGCGAGTGACTTATCGCTCCACCAAACAGAAAACCACGCGCCTCGTCACCTCTGTACACCTCTACTATGCTGCGTCCTACGCCATACATCATTAAATAAACAAGGAATAACTGACCATCAAATTTTTGTTTCTTCTGCAGGATAATGACTGTTACTAGAATAATCACATTCACTGCTATATCAAACAGTTGGGTAGGGTAAAGTGGCGTGTCTTTTATACTCGCTAACGTATTGAGATGACTGAAAGTCACTCCCATCCAGCTCTCGCATACCTTTCCGTGGCAACATCCAGCTAGAAAGCATCCTACGCGCCCGAAGGAATGGACCACAGGCCCTACGAATGCAAGCAGGTCTAAGAAAGGCCGCACCGCTACTTTTCGTTTTCTGAGCCAAATAATAATAGTGGGTATTGAAAAAATCAATGAGCCATAAAACACAAATCCACCTCCCATTGCTCCGGGAATTAGACCTAGATTTTCCGTATACTTCCCTATATCTTCGAAGAAGAAAAATAATTTCCCTCCAACAAATGCTGCTAAAATCACCCAAATAAAAAGGCTCGACACGTCGTCTGCATTTAGACCAAACTTCTTTGCTTTCTTCGCTACGATGTAGAAAGCAGCTACGATGCCTAGGGCTATCATTAATCCATAGCTGTGCAGCGTTATGTGCGCGGGTAAAAATCCTTGCAAAAACTCAGGAGTCGAAAAGGTAAAGAGTCGTGGGAACATGGTGGGACAAGTTTAAGTAAAAATATAAGATTAAGTAAATTTCGTTCTACAAGAATAACTAGTCTTAGACTCCAATTTTAACTGAATCTTAAACTTCTATTGGCCATCCCGAGTATCCGCATTAGCAGATGTACTTATTTGTCATCCTGAGTGATTTCGACCTTAGGAGAAATTGTACC
>DNHN01000116.1:0-995 GCA_003485825.1 Bacteroidota bacterium
TGAATCAAATAAATCTTTATTGGCAATCAATGACCAAAATAGAGGGACAATCATCCAGGAAATTTGCCCAATGGTATTGGCTAATCCCATTAAATTATTTCGCTCCTTGGTATCGGATGTAAGTTCATATCCTAGTCCCATCAACGGGGTACTAAATATGGTGTTTGATAAAATGAAAAGCACAGAAAAAGCCATGAAATACCAGAAATTATAACTAGCTCCGTTCTCTTCAAACATCTGCCACTGAACTACAAATAAGATCGAGCATAAAATGGCGCCTATAAAAATGTAAGGTCTGCGTCTACCCCAGCGGGTATTGGTGTTGTCTGTTACAAACCCCATAATAGGATCTGATATGGCGTCAAAGAGTCTCGGTATAGCGGAAAGTAAACCAGCTAATGCAGGGTTTATACCAAAAGCGGTAATCAAAAAGAAAGAAAATACCCCCAGTGCTCCAGGCAGTAAATTATTTACCAAATGTCCTGATCCAAAAGCAGCCTTTTGGAGAAACGGAACCTTTGCAGGTGTTTTTACTTCGCTCATAATTATTTGATTTTAGTGACTTATTATGATGGTTTGAATGGCTTGTGGTTCTATTTCAATGTGGTGGCTTCTGCCATTCTTTTCTAAGGTAAAATGTTTAGCGGTTTCTCCTTCATTAAAAATCACTACCGCGATGCTTTCATCTGGATTTTGTGCAGCAGTAGCTTGAAGATTTTTGTCACTTACTTCTAAACCTATTCTTACTGCTCCAGGTCGTATGAATTTACTGAAATGACTCATTACATAATAGATTGGCGTGTAATATACCTCGTCTGTTTCCACATCTACCAGTACAGGAGCCACACACCAGTTTTCAAACCAGTTAGGTCCGCCCTGTTTATTGAGTACCATATTCCAGTCTATCCATCCATCTACCCAGTTTTGTAAACATCCGATGATGTCTCTGGCATAGCGGTTTACGGGTGCATACTTGGGATGTAGGTATTTTTCCT
>DNHN01000116.1:1005-5527 GCA_003485825.1 Bacteroidota bacterium
TCAGTAGCTTCTTTTCTAAAGTACCAATCGTCATCTTCCCACTGCGGAATTTCTGAGTCTATACAAGCTTCAGTTTGTATCAAATATTTATTAGGAGCTTTGTTATGAGCATATTGCAATGCCTCCGGAAAAACTTCGTAGGTACTCTCGTACCAATGTATGGCTGTACCACCGAAATATTTAGCAGAAGCTTCGTCTTTGTACATCTCATCCACCCATTCTTTTAGTCCTGCTCTGTTCTGATCATAGCCCAAAATTATTTTGTCACCATAGCCGTCCTTTTCAAGTTTTGGACCGAGGTGCTCCCTGACGAAATTGGTCATTTCTTTTGGGCTGTACAGCATGCTTTCCCAGTTGTTCCCATTGCCATGAGGCTCGTTTTCAACTGTAAATCCCCAAATATCAATACCTTCGGATTTGTATGCATCTATGTATTTAGAAAAGAATAGTGCCCACGTGTCGTAATATTTAGGTAGTAATTTGCCCCCTACGTAGTTGTTGTTATCCTTCATCCACGGTGGAGCTGTCCATGGTGAACTTATTATCTTAAATCCATCGGATGAAGTAGCCATAGCCTCTTTTATCATTGGGATTATATCGTCTTGATCTTCTTTTACGGAGAAATGTTCAAGTAAGGTATCATCTTCTATTGGTGCATAACTGTACTGACTTAGCGAAAAGTCACACGAATTCAGATGTGTACGTGTAAGTGAATATTGTGCCCCATCATCTCCAAAGTAGGCGTCTATTACCTCCTTGCGTTTTGATGGACTTAATCCATTTAGTAAGTGGGCACTTGATTCGGTAAACGAACCTCCAAATCCAGTGATGGTTTGAAATTTCTGTTCGGGGTAGATACGAATACTTGAAGCGGAATCACTTCGGGTAAAAGTCGTTTTTGGCGTTAATTGGTCGCCGCTTGCTGAGGTTTGGTATACAGTTACTTCCAATGTATTTTCAGAATTAAAGGCTATTAATGCTAGTGCTAGAGTGAGTAGGATGAATACTTTTTTCATGGGTTTAGTTGCTTTTGCGGTGGGAAGTCGACATCGTTTAACAGCGCATTTAAATCTCCATTATAGGTTTTCTTTATAGTATTTCCATTTCTAGTCAAGCCATTGAATCTGTTTTGATCTACCATATCCCATACGGCATATTTAGCTTCACCATTAATCTTAAATAGGCCAAAATGATTTTCAGAGCCGCCTTTGTTTTGTGGGTCCTTCCAATTTTCATTGAATGCTGAAAAGTAGAAACAAGAGATTCCTGCTTCGTTAGTCCATCTCCGCATGTTTTTATAATAGATGCCTTCCTTATATTCGTCGCAAGCTCTAGATCCTTCTCTCCCAAAAAAGCCAGTTGATACACTTGACCATCCTGTTTCACCAATATGAATTTCTTTTGTACTATCTATAGTGTGAATATATCTTTTGGTATCAGCATATTGTTTTTCAGCATAGTTTTGAGCTCGTGTCATGGCCATGGCTATAGCAGCTGTTTTTTCTAGTTTTTGCTCATCTTCTGTGATACCCCAAAAATCAGGTTGATGATGAGTATCATGCATCGGGTAGGTGTGCATAGAAACATAGTCTACGGCTTTTATGAGCTTTTCTAAATCTTCACAGTGATACAGCGTGTCTCCACCTCCCCAGGAAGCAAAGTTATCTGAACTGGTAATCCATAAGTCTTGGTCTAGCTTGCCCTCTTTTTTCAGGTGTTGTAAATGGTTTACCCATTTCAGAATAATATTAGGTTGCACAAAATAACTGGTTGCCCATTTTACCATAGCCTCATTTCCTACAGCTATAATCTTTACAATATCAGGGTATTTATTAGCAAGGTTTACGGCACGTTCAATCTCTGCAGCATTTGCTTCTAGACTTTCTTCATCGTGATTTGGGGTTTGGTCTGTCCAGGCATTTTGACAATCTATCCAAGCTCCAAGCATTACGTACATCTCAAAAGTGGGATTCTCTTGCTTGAGTTCGTGAATAGCCTGCAGTAGGTTAGTAGCCTGTTTAAGCTTTGTATTGTATGTTCGAATGACTTTTATATCCATCGCAGACAGTATTTTCATATCATTCTTGAGTTCCTGTATAGTGGGTTGGGTATCTCTAGACATTTTGCGGTAACCGCCATAGGAGCAAGCAAGGTATTCTGAGTTGCCAAGTATTTGTTCTGCTGTCATTGTGTTTATTTTCGTGTTCTTGTGTCCCTTATTCTCTGGTGTGTTCATACATGATACATAAAATATAGATATCCCAGTCCCAATTAGTCCTACTAATAGAAGGTACACGAATGGGAATTTTGGTTTTATGTTCACTTTTATGCTCATATTATCTATTCTTATTTCGGTTAACACTTAGACTATACAACATAGGGTAACCCTCATAGATACCTTGAAGTGGACCTCCGGTAGGCGCGAATGAACCAATAAGCTTCCTTGTAAGATTAGTATGGGAAATGTCCCTAAGGTGCAGTACCTGTCTATTCTGACCTATTTTTTCTTCTAAGGTTATTAGATCAAGCAGCACTTTTATCGTGTGATGGATAGTTTCATCAAATCGCTCCTTGTCCTTTGTAGCAGTCTGACACCCGTACATTAACAGTATGAGTGTCAGACAAGAGAATATTTGAACTAGAATTTCCAAATTACTTCAAAATACTAGTGTTCAGATGAATGGTGAGTTGGTCTACCTCTCCAGTACGTTCAAAGATTTTAGTACTGGTCTTAGGATCTAAAGTTAATGCTTCATACTCTTCTGTAGCACCATCTTTAAATGTGACTGTTAGCCTATTGGTATCTGACATGATGTAGAGTACGGGCACTTGACAGTAGGTGAAGCAAACGGTACCGATGTCCATTGGTATTTCTCGAGGTTCTAGGAAAGTGTCGACATACTTGAATACACGTGGCTTTGTCGTAAACTCCTCTTTCTTAAGTAAACAGGGGTTGAAGAATAATTTAGCATCTTTTACAAAAACCCCTAGTTCCCCAAATCTACTTAGAATATCTTCTTTTACTTGACCAGTCATTCCTGGCTGTTGAGCACCTTTACCACCCGGCGTATGGGAGTATGGATCTGTAGGGAATGCTCCGTATAGCTCAGGTGATTTATGTACCCCGATACCTGCATTTATCTCGTAGTAATGCTCCAGTAGTTTTCCCTGTAGCACAGCACTCTCCTTGTCGGATTCTGCTTTTAAGCAGATTTCTTGGACTGCTATTAGCAGTTTGGAGACCATATGCCAGTAGATAGAACCTAATCCCTCGTATCCGAAGAAGGTGCCCGATCTACCTGTGAATGCTTTATGATTAAATAAATCTTCAAAAATCTTCAGCACGTTTTCACGTTCCTGTTTGGAAACATCTTGGGGCAGTAAGTCTAAAGCGTCGTTCAGGTAACCAGAATTCTTGAAGTGGCCATTGAAGTGCACCGCACCATTAATGTCTTTTTCTACGATACTTCTATCCCCTTGAGCTAAAAGAGATGTAAGTAACGGCGAGTTGCTTACCGATTTAGCTGGAATCGTATTTTTAGACATAAAACCGGGTAAATCCTTGTTAGGATATAAGAGGTAACTGTACTGATCTTCTCTAAATAGAGCACTGGCTTTTAACCCATCCAGTAAATCTAGCGCTTCTTGAGAAGAAAGATATCCTGAACTTAAAACAGCTACTTGTCCTTCTAACATTTCACTCAAGTGAGAGATAGATACTTTTGTACTACTCTCAATAGTCATTAGATTGTAAGCGTGATAGAGGTTATCAGGTCTCTTATTGGTTTGTATAGTATGGTCTATAAATGCCAAACTCAGTTTGACAAATCGCTTCAGTCCGTTGAAAGAAACTGTACGTTTTTCTCCCCAAAAAGACTGTTTGTAGATATGCTCTCTATAGTCGCTTCCTGCATCTCCTAGAAGATCCATTATTGTTTTTCTGTCCACATCTGAGATGTGGCCGGCTAAGATATGCTCGTGCACTTCAAAAGTTTGACGTACTCTTTTGTAAAATACAATCAACTCATTAGATAAAGACACGCGTTCATGTTCGGTGTTTTCAATCTGACTTTGGAAGAAAACAAAAAATCTTCTGAGGTAATAGAGTGTTACCATGGATACGCCGTTGCCTACTAACGCATTGTTGGCATCATTCCATTCTGGGCGTTGAGTATTCATCCAGATACCTCCTTCTGGGATGAAATTAGATAGTTTGGCTAAGACTGAGGCTAGTATTTTTTCAATATAGTTGGCCTTGTATATTTGGTTATTCTCATCAAATAAGAGTCCTGCATCAGCACCAGCTAATTCTCGGTCTTTTCGTATTTTAGTGTCTAGTTCTTCATCGAAGACGATGGTGTCTTTTGGGTTTTTGAGGATGTCTTTGTAGCTTTTTATTTTGTACGGAACATTGGCATAGACAAAGCGCTCATCGGTAAAGTACTTTTCAAGTTTACCTGGGTAGTACTTCTCCGAAGTTTCTAGTAGTTTTAGCAGGTAAATAATTTGATGATCTCCCCAA
>DNHN01000266.1 GCA_003485825.1 Bacteroidota bacterium
ATCAGTGTAACGATCCTGCGTTTGACCCAATATGTGGGTGCAATAACGTGACCTATAGAAATGGGTGTGAAATGACCAATGTAGCTGGAGTGAATTCACCCGCTACAGGTCAGACTGGAGTATGTCCCAATGATCTTTTCTTTTATGATTTTTACCCTAACCCAGTAAGGAATACGCTGAATTTCAATATGCAATTCACCTCCTTACAGACGGCACCCGCCACTCTGCAGATTTACAACGTATATGGCAATATTGTCTACAGCCAATTGCTCAATAACTTGGCAGACTTTCCCACCCCGCCCAAGAGCATAAGCTTAACAGGCTTAGAATCTGGGGTATACGTGCTGTTAATCCAATCCAAAGGAGTCAGCAAAATATCAAAGTTTATAAAACACACACCTTAGACACATACACAACGATGAGAATACAGACAATCCATACAGGTAATTTTATGCTCGATGGAGGCGCTATGTTTGGCACTGTGCCTAAAAGTATCTGGCAACGGATCAACCCTGCAGATGAACATAATTTGTGTAATTGGGCGATGCGATGTTTGCTTGTAGAAGATGGGGATAGGCTCATTCTAATAGACAATGGAATGGGCGAAAAGCAAAGTGATAAATTTTTTGGGTACTACTACCTCAATGGGATTCACTCCTTACAGAAATCGCTAAATGATGCTGGAGTAGATTTCAATGACATTACTGACGTAGTACTTACCCATTTGCATTTTGACCACTGTGGGGGTAGTGTAAAGTGGAATGCGATTAAAGACGGCTACGAACTCACCTTCCCAAATGCAAAATACTGGGTACATCCGAAGCATTGGGAACATGCCATTAACCCAAATCCTCGTGAAAAGGCGTCATTCCTTACTGAAAACATGCTACCTATCCAAGAAATGGGCCATCTTCACTTCATAGGCGAAGATCTCCAAATCTCTGAAAATATAAGCGGTATATTGGCTCAAGGACATACGGAATCTATGTATTGTCCAAAGATTAATGTAAACGGGCAAACACTCGTATTTATGGCAGATATGATTCCCAGTATCGGGCATATTAAACCCAACTACGTAATGGGTTATGATATACGTCCATTGGATACTATGCGTGAGCGTGAAGCTTTCCTCAAAGAAGCTGTCGCTAATGATTACACCTTATATTTTGAGCACGATCTCAATATAGAATGTGGTAAAGTAATACTTACGGATAGAGGGTACAAACTTGGAGACGCAGGAAGTTTGAAAGATTTCAGTCTTTAGTCTCACGTTTTTTTACGCTGTAAATATGGACTGCGTCCTTGCGAATGAACTCTTTTCTTGGACATAAGACTTCAGTAAATTTCTGTGTAAGATTTGTTTTGCTCGCTATGTCGCCAAGCCGCAAAGTTTAAATGCCATTTAAGGTCTTATCTTATGCCCTTTATACAAAGAATGAATGCTGCTTATTTCAGTATTTATTCCTTTTGCCTTTCACAAACAAAAAATACCTTTGCTTACTTGCTGCAAAAGCAATAAAAACAAAAACATATGGATAGTCAATTTGACAATGCACTGGATTACCACTCTCAAGGTAGACCAGGAAAAATAGAAGTAATACCTACCAAACCTACACAGACAAAGAGAGACCTTAGCCTCGCATACTCACCAGGAGTAGCTGAGCCTTGTGAGGAAATATTCAAAAACCCACAAGATGCATACAAGTATACTGCTAAAGGAAACTTAGTCGCAGTAATTACCAACGGTAGTGCCGTCCTCGGATTAGGAAATCTAGGACCACTTGCCTCTAAGCCAGTGATGGAAGGTAAGGGTGTTCTGTTTAAAATATTCGCAGATATCGATGTATTTGACATTGAAGTAGATGCTTCTGATCCTCAAAAATTCATAGAAGTCGTAAAAGCGCTAGAACCCACTTTTGGGGGTATAAATCTTGAAGATATAAAAGCTCCTGAAAGTTTCTTAATCGAGGAAACCTTAAAAAAGGAGATGAGCCTTCCGCTCATGCACGACGACCAGCATGGCACCGCGATCATCAGCACAGCAGGCTTACTCAATGCGCTAGAAGTAGCAGGTAAAAAAGCAAGTGAAGTTCGCGTGATAGTGAGTGGTGCAGGTGCGGCAGGAATCTCTTGTGTAAAGCTCTGGATTAGTGTAGGTGTGAAAAAAGAAAACGTCTACATGTTTGATCGTGATGGCCAGGTAAGTGATGATCGAACGGACTTAGATCAATGGAAAGAACATTTTAAAACTCCTAAAAAATTCAACAATCTGGCAGAAGCCTTGGTAGATGCGGACGTATTTTTAGGGCTATCTGTAGGAAACATAGTCAGCCAAGAAATGGTAAAGTCTATGGCAAAAAATCCAATTGTTTTTGCGCTAGCGAATCCTAATCCCGAAATAAAATACGACGACGCCATAGCGGCTCGTGAAGACGTGATTATGGCTACCGGTAGATCTGATTATCCCAATCAGGTGAATAATGTACTTGGGTTCCCTTTCATATTCAGAGGAGCACTAGACGTACGCGCTACTGCTATCAATGAAGAAATGAAGCTAGCTGCAGTAAAAGCACTTGCAGAGTTAGCCAAAGAACCTGTGCCGGATGGCGTACTACTAGCTTACAACCAGCCAGACATGAGTTTTGGCAAAAACTATATAATTCCAAAGCCGCTAGATCCCAGACTAATAACCACCGTATCTCCAGCTGTTGCTAAAGCGGCTATGGACAGCGGTGTAGCCCGATATGATATTACTGATTGGGATGCGTATAAGATGGAATTGCGCAAGCGTATGGGGCTTGATAATCGATTTTTACGCACCATATCTTTACGTGCTAAGCAAAGACCTCAGCGCGTAGTATTTGCAGAAGCGGATAATCCCAAAATACTAAAAGCAGCCCACGTAGCTCGTGAAGAAGGAAGCTGTATCCCTATTTTATTAGGTTTTGAAGACCAAATAAGAGAGTCCATAAGAGAGCTGGGCCTTAACCTTGGCGACTGTACCATTATTGATCCTAGTCGTTCACCCAAAATTACCGAAAAGTACGGAGAAGCATACTTTGAAAAAAGGCAACGTAGAGGTCTAACCTTATTCCAAGCCAAACGTAAAATGCGCCAACGCACCTACTTCGGCACTATGATGGTAGAGCAGGGAGAGGCTGATGCATTTATTAGCGGACAGAGTAGCAATTACCCGGACACTATTCGTCCTGCCCTAGAAATTATAGGAAAAGAAGCGGGCACAAATAAAGTGGCAGGCATGTATATTATTATGAGCAAGCAAGGCCCACTTTTCTTTGCTGACACTACCGTAAACATAGATCCTAGCTCTGACGACCTAGTAGACATCGTAAAACTGACCCATAAGATGGTAAGCAAGTTGCAGGTAAAACCGCGTATAGCAATGCTCAGCTATAGTAACTTTGGCTCTGCAAAAGGACCTACGGTAACTAACATACAAACTGCTCTAGCGAAACTGCACAAAGAAAACCCTGAGATACTAGTAGACGGTGAGATGCAAGCCAATACAGCCTTAGATGCTGATTTACGTCAAGAGCTATTCCCATTCTGCAAGCTAGGAGATGAAAATGCCAATGTATTCATATTCCCGGCACTTAGTTCGGGCAATATCGCTTACAAAATGGTTCAGAGTTTAGGTATTTCAGAGGCAATTGGCCCAGTACTTCTCGGGTTCAAAAAATCGGTACATGTGCTTCAGTTAGGTAGCTCAGTGCGCGAGATAGTAAATATGATAAATCTCGCTGTGGTAGATGCTCAAGCTAAGAAAGGATTGGTATAGATGAGTATGAAGGTTCACATAGCAGATTTTAGTTCAGACTACCATCGTCAGGCTAGGAAACTTAGAGCAGAAGTACTAAGAAAACCACTAGGACTCCCAGCTAACGATCCTGCTTTTAATGACAGAAAAGAGGATGTACACTTTGTTGCTTTGTCCCGCGAAAAAGTCGTTGGTATTGTTGTTTTGGTTCCAGACTATAAACCTATAGTAGGCAAACTCCGTCAAATGGCAACAGCTGAAGAAGTAAGAGGGGAAGGCTATGGAATCGAGCTCGTAAAAGCACTCGAAGACTACGCAGCCAACAATGGATTGACATCTATTGTCCTTCACTCCCGTCACTATGCAGTAGGTTTCTATGAAAAGCTTGGGTACAAAGTTACGTCAGACGTTTTTCAAGAAGTGGGCATGGATCACTTTGTGATGGAGAAGAGTTTATAAATTGGATGTTTGTTGAGACACAAACTGGTGCGTCTTCGATTGACTGACTATTGGAGGACGTTCGTGAGGACACGAACTCATTCATTTCTGATTTAACGTTTGTCTATAGCAGAATTGTTTCGTGTCTCCCGTAGAAACGGTTCGAGTCCCCAGAATTCCTTCGTGCCTAGTAGAATTGGTTCGTGTCCCCTCCCCACGAACCCTCCCTAGTTGTATATTTGAATTTATGACACCTCATACTCGCAAATCATTTATGGACATTGGACAAGTATTTTTTTGGACCGCCACTATTAACGAGTGGAAACATTTAATCTCGGATGATGCTTGCAAGCGAATCATAATAGACAGTCTACGCTATCTCAAAGAGCAAAAACTAATTCATTTATTAGCCTACGTGATAATGCCAAATCACATACACCTTATCTGGAAACTAAATGATTACAATGGTAAAGAGCTGCCATCTGCTTCATTTACCAAATTTACTGGACATCAATTTCAGAAACACTTAAGGAATACGCACCCTGCTCTGCTTGAAGAATACGCTGTAGACTTCCCTAATAAACACTATGAATTTTGGCAACGTGACTCCAAATCTATGCATCTCTATACTACTAACATGTTGCTTCAAAAGCTTAATTATATTCATAATAATCCGTTGCAGAAACATTGGAAATTGAGTGCCACTCCTGAGGAATATCTATATTCTTCTGCCAAGTTTTATGCGGACGGAAAGGATTGGTTTGACTTGGCAGAGAGGTATGAGGATCATTTTTGAAATGAAAGTTTGAGACGTTGGTAAGTACACGAACAAGTAAGTCCGTAATTTGAACACAGAAAAAGTTCGTGGAGATACGAACTGATGCGTCTTAGATTAACCATTTGAGAACGTTCGTGAGGACACGAACTCGTACGTCTCCGATTTAACGTTTGTCTATAGCAGAAATAGTCGTATCTTCAGTCGAAATAGTTCGTATCCCCACGGACACAAACGCAAGCCTTTTAAGAAATTCCTTGTCAGGATTACAAATTCGTAAGAGCAGGCTCGAGAAGGTGTTAATTACTGCGTATTAATAGTGCTCACTTAAACCACTCCACACCATTCTTAAAAATGTCCATAAAAGCCATTTCAGGAATGTTTTTCATTAATCCTTTGCGGTAACGCTCTGGGTGACCCATACGTCCGTAAATCTGTCCAGTGGCATCTGTGATGCCTTCTATGCCGTGTACAGATCCGTTTGGATTATACGGCATATCGAGCGCTACATTTCCTTCAAAGTCGATGTATTGCGTAGCTATCTGCCCATTGCCTGCGAGTTCTTTTACCATTTCATCAGAAGCATAGAAACGTCCTTCTCCGTGCGAGAACGGTACAATGTATTTCTTGCCTTTCATACCTTGTAACCAAGGGCTTTGGTCAGACATTACTTCTACGTGTGCCGTTTGACTGATGTGTCTACCTATGTTGTTAAACGTCATAGTAGCAGAAGTCTCGTCCAAATCTCGTATCTCACCATATGGCAATAAACCTGATTTTACCAATGCTTGGAAACCGTTACAAATACCAAGCATCAATCCACCTCTTTTTAGTAGTGCGTGTACTGCGTCTTTTATCGCTGGGTTTTTGAGTACGGATACGATGTATTTGGCAGAACCATCTGGCTCATCTCCTGCCGAGAATCCGCCAGGTATCATTACAATATTAGCAGCGTTTATCTCCTCCACAAAAGCTGAAATAGACTCACTGATAGCGTCTTCACTGTAGTTAGTAAATAATCGTGTATGCACATCTGCTCCTGCATCTACAAATACGTGCTCCGTCTCATACTCGCAGTTAGTTCCTGGGAATATGGGGATGAATACACGTGGAGTTGATTGTTTTGAGTTATTCGCTTTGAGTGGTGTATCAGCTAATGCCAATCCCTTTACTATGGTTTTGTTCGTGTCTCCACGAACAACCTTCGACGCAAATATCGGTTCTAGCGTTCCTTCCCACGCAGCAGTAAGTTCGGCTACATTAAATGTCTCTCCATTTATCGTTAGGTCTTCACTACCCGTTTTCCCAAGTAGCTCGTAGCCTTCTAGTTTCGTGGTAGATTCTACTATCAAGCTACCAATTTGTGGCTTGAAGCAGTCTTTACCGTAATTGATGTCTGCGCCTATTCCGTTGCCTACTACCATCTTAAATACCGCACTTGCTAGTCCTCCGTCCTTTATCGTTTGAGCAGAAATGATAGTGCCGTTTTTGATGTGACTGTGGATATCTACATACGTTTTATTGAGCTGAACATAGTTCGGTACTCCACTAGCATCTGCTTGATGCTCTGCAAGATAAAGATAGTTTCCTTCTCCTTTTATCTCTGGAGAAATGATATTTTTCAACTCTCCTACTGCACAAGCAAAAGATATCAGTGTAGGTGGTACATGTATGTTATCAAAGGTTCCACTCATAGAATCTTTACCGCCTATAGCAGCAGTTTCAAATTCCAGCTGAGCTTCTAATGCTCCAAGCAATGCCTGCAATGGCTTGCCCCATTTCTCAGCATCTTCTCCTAATTTTTCGAAATATTCTTGAAAACTAAGGCGAGCATCTTTGTGGTTACCCCCTGCCGCTACCAGTTTAGCAAGTGACTCTACCACCGCGTATGCACCC
>DNHN01000373.1 GCA_003485825.1 Bacteroidota bacterium
AGTACTCGCGAAGAGAAATCTACACTCGAAAAAGCGTTGAATAGTTCTGTAGGACGAACAGTAGTTCGAGAAATAACACGGGGAATTCTAGGTGTATTAGGAATCTCAAGTAGAAGAAGTAAAAAAGGATTATTTGGATTTTAAGATATGAGAAAAACAACCATTGCTATACTCATAGCAATCACCACTTTCACAGCTTGCGAAGAGGACGAAGGTCAACCCTCCTATGAAGTACTTGAAATCTCTACTGATTTCGGTGAAATGTACCTTTCGCTGTATGATGAGACTCCCCTTCATCAAGCAAATTTTGATAGTCTGACGCGTGCTGGATTTTATGACAGTACAGAGTTCCACAGATGTGTAACTGATTTTGTCATACAAGGGGGCAGCCCTACAAGTAAGGACGACAACAGATTCAATGATGGCAGTGGAGGACCCGGATATACAGTACCTGCAGAGATAGACTCCAGTAAGTTCAAGCACTTTTATGGAGCACTAGCTGCGGCTCGCACTGGCAATATGGCCAATCCAGAAAGGCGATCTAGTGGTTCGCAATTTTATATAGTAACCGACCCAGATGGAGCGCACTTCTTAGATGGAGAATACACCACTTTTGGCAGAGTATTAGCCGGTATGGACGTAGCCAAAGAAATAGAAGCACAGCCAAAAAATGGAAATAACCTTCCAAACGAACGCATAAAAATGTACGTCAGGTATGTTCAGCTAAATCAAGCGCAGTTAGACGAAAAAGGAATTGTTTTACCCTAGTAGTTTTACCCATGAAAATAAGAATCAAAGACAACACTGTCCGCTACAGACTTGCTCAAGATGAGGTCACCAACTTAGTAAAAAACGGTGCTACCTGGAGTAAGTGTCAGTTTGGAAAAGGAGAACTCATCTATGGTATTGTAGCAACAGACAATGATGCCATTTCTTGTTCTTTTGACGGGAATAAGATTACGACCAAAGTCCCTAAACCACTGTTAGTCAATTGGGATACCGATGAACGCGTAGGTTTTGATGAAAAAACCGATGACTTATATCTGCTCATAGAAAAAGACTGGCAATGCCTGAAGCCTCGTGCCAATGAGGATGAGTCTGACCTTTACGTGAACCCACAGGCATAAATTACACATCGTAACAGCCCTGCAGAGCAATACATACATGGACGAAGGACTTCACCCTATAAAAATCAACAGAATCCAAGGCAACGAGAATCGTGAGGTGGAGGATGTAGTGGCAGTAGAAGCTCCGCTAGAGATTCAGATACAGCACTTTACCGAAGACAAGCCCACAGCCATATCCGTGACCATGCGCACCCCTGGAGATGATGAGGAATTGGCCCTAGGATTTCTATTTACCGAAGGGCTGCTTCGGGATTACTCTCAAGTAAAAGCGGTAAAATACCACGGAGAAAATATCGTAAAAGTCTATCTACAAGAAGGAGTAACAGTGGAGTTACAATCCGTAGAACGAAACTTCTATACCACGAGTAGCTGCGGTGTATGCGGCAAGGCAAGCATAGAAGCCATTACGACCAAAACTCAATATAAAATAGACCACAAAGCCGAGCTGAAAGACGAAGTACTTTTCACCTTGAAAGCAACGTTAGCAGAGCAGCAGTCACTCTTTAGTGCCACCGGAGGAATACACGCCGCAGCTTTATTTAGCGAGGAAGGTAGCTTAATGCTAATGCACGAAGACGTAGGAAGACACAACGCTTTAGATAAGTTAATTGGACAAGCTTTTCGCAGAAACCAACTTCCTCTCCCAAAAAGTATCTTGCTCCTCAGTGGCAGAGCAAGTTTCGAATTGATTCAAAAAGCAAGGATGGCAGGAATTGGGACTATTGTTTCTGTAGGAGCACCAAGCAGCTTGGCTGTAGAACTAGCTGGAAAAAATGGGCAGACCTTGATTGGCTTTTTGAAGGAAGCAAGTTATAATCGGTATGCGTAGATTAGTAGAGTTTTTCTTATCTTTGAAAATATGAGCACACTGAAAAAACAAATGGATTTAATAAAACGGATCCCCCTCATAGATAATGAATCTATTTTGGACGCTATTTATGATCTCATTAATACTAACGAAACAGATATTGTGCAATTTACGAAGGAAGAAGAAGAGCAGGTCTTAAGAGCCCTTGACCAAGTAAAAAATGGCCAAGTAGTTTCAAATGAAGAGGGCAACAGAGAAATTCAAAAATGGCTCTAAAGGTTGTATGGTCTGAAGAGGCTATACAAAACCGCAAAGACCTTTTCGAATACTGGAATCAACGAAATAAGTCTAGAGTATTTAGTCAAAAGCTTTTCAACCTTTTTGAGGATAACTTAGCTAAACTTTCTCGAAATCCAATAGTCGGTCGACCTACATCAATAGACAACGTTAGAGCAATTAGAGTTAATAATTACAGACTTGTTTATGCTTTTGATAAAGAAAGACTAACCCTCTTAACCATTCAAGACCTTCGTCAAGAGGAACTAAAGCCTTAACGTATGTTTACACGAAAAAATAAAGAACAGACAAACCTTGATTGGCTTTTTAAAAGAGAGTAGTTACAACCTTTATTCTTAAAATATTATTTTAGCAATCCTTATGGGAGAAATCCAAAAAATAGAAATCGAAAACTTTGACTTTACCGGTCTTATACTCAAAGAGCCAAAGGAGAAAGCAGTTGGGTTACCAGCTATTATATCATCGGTAAAGCAAGCAGCTAAGTATATGTACCGAATAGATGCGTTCAAGCTTAGTCTAAAGATTAATCAAAAAGGAGGTTTTGACTGTCCTGGATGTGCATGGCCAGATCCAGATGACGATCGCTCTGCACTCGGGGAATACTGCGAAAATGGCATGAAAGCCATAGCAGAAGAAGCGACCAAGATGTCTGTAACGAGAGGTTTTTTTGCTGAGCATTCAGTGGCTGATATTTCTAAGTTTTCTGATTTTAAAATGGGAAAACTGGGCAGACTTACCGAGCCTATGGTACTGCGAGAAGGTGCTACTCACTACGAACCAATAGCATGGGAAGATGCATTTAAACTTGTAGCAAAAGAACTTAATGCTCTAGACTCGCCA
>DNHN01000308.1 GCA_003485825.1 Bacteroidota bacterium
GAAAACACCACCGGTAGAACACTTTGTATTCCTACTGTATTTGTATCCTACAATGGAGAAGCTCTAGATTATAAAGCACCGCTGCTCAAGTCCATTAACTTAATAGACAAAGCCGCTACAGATATCTGTAAGTACTTTCTAAAAAAAGTAACTTCATGCTCTGCATCACTTGGTATCGAGCAGGAGTATTTCCTTGTAGATGAAGCCATGTTTAATGCGCGACCAGATTTAGTAATGTGTGGCAGAACGCTTGTAGGTCATGCCCCAGCCAAAGGGCAACAAATGGATGACCATTACTTTGGTGCTATTCCTGACCGTGTGTTTAATTACATGTTTGAGCTAGAGATAGAAGCTGCTAAAGTGGGTATTCCATTAAAGACTAGACACAACGAGGTAGCACCTGGACAATATGAATGTGCGCCAATGTTTGAAGATGTGAATCTTGCTGTGGACCACAATCAGTTACTTATGGACCTAATGGATCAAGTAGCATCTAAGCATAATTTCAAAGTTCTTCTTCACGAAAAACCATTCGCAGGAATAAACGGTAGCGGAAAGCATAACAATTGGTCACTGATTACCAATACTGGCGTAAATCTTCTTTCTCCAGGAAACGACCCTAACTCAAATCTACTGTTTCTTACTATATTCATCAACACGATAAAAGCGTTGCATGATAATGCAGATATTATTCGAGCGAGTATTGCAAGTGCATCTAATGATCATAGACTTGGGGCCAATGAAGCTCCTCCAGCGATTATATCAGCATTTATAGGTTCTAAACTTACAGACGTACTGAACGCATTTTTAGAGGATGGTAAAGCAAGTGACAAGGATGACAAAAAATCAATCAATATTGATAAAATACCAGAAATATTAAGGGACAATACAGATAGAAACAGAACGTCTCCATTCGCCTTTACAGGGAATAAGTTTGAGCTTAGAGCAGTAGGTTCATCTACGAACTCAGCCCAACCTATGACCGCACTAAATAGTGCAGTAGCGAATCAACTTATTCTTTTCAAAACTGCAGTAGATAAAGCAATAGCTAAAGGTGAAGACCAAAAGTCAGCCATTGTAAAAGAACTAAAAGCGGTATTAAAAAGTGCTCAAAACATCCTTTTCGAAGGAAACAACTATAGTGAAGAATGGGCTAAGGAAGCAGAAAAAAGAGGTCTTAGCAATGTGAAAAACACAGCAGAGGCACTTCGCGCTTACATAGCTCCACAAGCAGTAGAAACATTCGTAAAAAATGGCATCTTCACCAATGAAGAACTTCATGCCCGATTTGAAATAATGTTAGAGGAATACATTAAAAAAATCCAAATAGAAGGAAGGGTTCTGGGAGATTTGGTGTACACCTTTATCATACCACCATCTATTAAATATTTATCTTCATTAGCTCGAAATGTAAAAGCATTAAAAGATGCTGATCTCCCGGTGGGCGAAGCACAATCTGACCTCATCAAGCAAATATCTGTTCACATAGATGCAGCTAAAAGTAAAACAGATAAAATGGTAGACGCACGTAAGAAAGCGAATAAAGAAACCGACACTGAAAAAATGGCTATTGCATACCATCACGAGGTTAAAGAGACTTTTGATGACATCCGATACCATGTAGATAAGCTAGAGCAACTCGTGGATGATAAAATTTGGGAACTCCCAAAATACCGTGAGCTACTATTCACTAAATAGCACCTAAAAAACACCAAGTTTTAACAGCTCCTGAGTTATTATGAGACATAATTCAGGAGCTTTTTTATGTCATTCAATTATTAATTTGCTTTTGGCAACAGAATTTTGGATTTTTGACGTTCTAATTAAACCATGAATTTGAAAATCAACACATCAGTAAAATCATTACTATTCCTTAGTATACTAGGGTTTGTAGCAGGATGCAAACCATTATCTATGGAAAAAGCTAATGAAGCTATGCTGAAAAAACAGTACGCTATTTCAGCGGACATGTATGATCAAATTGCAAGTAACAGCGATTTTAGTAAGCAGGATAGACAGACAGCGGCGTTTAGAGGTGCAGAAAGTTACAGGTTCAACCACCAACCTAAAAAAGCGCTAAAACTTTATAATAAAGCCATCAAATATGGTGCGCAAGACCCTGAAACTATTTATAGATTGGCTCAAATGCACAAGCAAATGGGTGAGTACGAAGAAGCCATTAAGAACTTTAAGCTTTACCAGAAAGAAATGCCCGGAGATGAGCGTATAGAAGCTATGATTCAAGGGTGTGAGGCTGCGCTGAAATGGAAAGAAGAGAAATCAAGATATACTGTAGAAGAATTCAAGCCTGCTAACGATAAAAAGGCTGATGACTTTTCTCCTATGTGGTCTGACCGTAAGAATAAAACAATAATGTTTACCTCTGACCGAGAAGAAGGTGTAAACAAAGCTCCTTACGACCGAACTCAGCGAGGGTTTTCAGATGTATGGCAGGTAAAGCTAGAAGGCAGTAGAGGGAAAATAAAGTGGGGCGATCCTGAACTGGTTGAAGGACTCAATACAAAGTGGAATGACGGTACAGTCACTTTCAATAGCAGAAAGTCCATAATGTACGTAACACAGTGTAACAGCGAAAGTGGTAAAGTGCCCAAGTGTAAGATATATGAAGCTAGAAAGTCTGGTAAAGGGTGGCAAATGAATCCTGAGCCATTAAGCTTCTGTGCCGGTGAAGAAAATACAAAATGGAACTACGGTCATCCTACTTTAGGTGAAAAGGACAAGGTTATGTATTTTGCATCAGACAGACCTGGAGGATATGGAGACACAGGGGCCTTAGAAAAGACCAAAGATATCTGGATGGTAACATTTGTACGTCGAGGAAGAACTTGGAGTGAGCCTATTAATCTAGGACCAAGTATAAATACCGAGGACAATGAAATGTTTCCTTATATGCACGAGAGCGGATCATTATACTTCGCATCTGACGGGCATCCAGGACTAGGAGGCTTAGATATCTTCGAAAGTGCCAAGGATGGTGAAGGACCTACGGATTGGGCTATACCGTCTAATATGAAAAGTCCTGTAAACTCAGAAGGAGATGACTTTGGTATTATTTTGGAAACCACAAAAGAACATGGGTTCTTTACCTCTAACAGAAACAAAAGCCAGGATGACATCTTCGAGTTCAATATGGAACCGATAGAATGTAAGCTAAAAGGACAAGTTACTGACTGCGATAGTGGTACTGCAATCAAAAATGCATACGTAGAAATAAGTAACAGCGTAGATTCTACTAAAATTCGTCTTCGTACTGATGATAAAGGATACTACGAAACAGACTTAGGAATCAATAGAGATTATACGATAGAAGTTTCTAAGAGAGGAGCCTACTACTACGATGCTAAGCCACAGTATGTTAGCACTATGGGTGTAGAAAACTCCTTAGATTGCCAGCATATCAAAGACTTTTGTATGAAAAATACGTGTAATGATGTATTCGTATTGCCGATTTACTTCGACCTTGCTAAATGGGATATCCGTAAGGATGCTATACCCATATTGGATGACTTGATAAAAACATTGAAAAAATATCCTAGAATGGCTGTTGAGTTGGGTTCTCATACAGACTGTAGAGCAAGTTACGAATACAACAGAGACTTATCTCAAAAAAGAGCTAACTCAACCGTACAGTATCTCGTTGAAAAAGGAGAAATCAATCCTTTCCGATTAGAAGCTAGAGGATATGGTGAAAGCCAATTGGTAACGGACTGTCCATGTGAAGGACCAGTTACATCCAGCTGTACAGAGGAAGAACATCAGAAAAACAGACGTACTACTGTAAAAGTAGTTAACTGTAACTTTGATGTACTATCTATAGGTGTAGACTATGCACAGCGAAATGATGAAGCGCTGAACGGTAAAGGATCTGTATACAGTCCTTACCTTCTTGAGCAACAAAGAGCGTTTCTGACAGAAACCAAAGGAGACATAGATAGCTTCTTACGAGCGAAAGCAATAGACGACAGCCTAGCTCTAGTGCAAAAAGCCGAGGAAGAATTACTAGCTAAGTATGACTTCATACCACTTACTCCTGGCAGAGGAGAAGGAGAATATTCTCTGTATGGATATGTAGGTAGAAAGAAAATCAAGTTCCAATATAACGGAGAAGAGAGAAGAACGCTAATACCACAAAGCCTAGTAGAGCAATTGATCAGATCAGGTTCTCTTAAGCCTGAAGATTTTAGAGACTCTGGAGAGAAAACAAAACTAAGCGACGGAACCAAGATCTTCGGCACCTCTTTCACCTTAGATGAGCTTAAAATAAATGACGTGGTCTATAAAAAAGTGAAGTGTAAAATGGTTCAGACTAGAGATGTAGTTCTAGGGTTTAACATTTTCGATAAACTATATGTTGATTTTGAGATAAAGGACAATAAAATCTGGTTATTAAAAGACGTAGAATAATTCTTCTTTTCTTAGAAACATAAAAGACAATAAAGCATTGAGCAGGTACGAAAAAAGAGGAGTGTCTTCACAGAAAGAAGACGTTCATAAAGCTATTACTAATGTAGATAAAGGGATATTTCCTAATGCATTTTGTAAGATAGTAGAGGACTACATTGGAGGAGATAGTGAGTACTGCAACATAGTACATGCGGATGGTGCTGGCACAAAGTCGTCATTGGCGTACCTATACTGGAAAGAAACAGGGGATATTAGCGTATGGAGAGGTATTGCTCAAGATGCTCTAGTAATGAATCTAGATGACATCATATGCACTGGTGCTATAGGTCCTTTTCTCTTATCCAATACTATTGGTAGAAATAAGCACCTCATTCCCGGCAGTGTAATCAAAGAGATTATAGATGGATTTGAAGAGTGTATAGAAACGATGCAGTCATTTGGCACTCAGATAAAATTTACTGGTGGCGAAACAGCAGATGTTGGAGATTTAGTCAAGACTATCATCGTAGATAGCACGGTAGCCTGCAGGCCTAAGAGAGACGAAATAGTAGAAGTAGATATACAGCCTACTGATGTCATAGTAGGTTTCGCATCATACGGTCAAGCTACCTATGAAAGCAGCTACAATGCAGGGATGGGTTCTAATGGTCTTACTAGCGGCAGACACGATTTACTTCACCATGTATATCATAGCAAGTATCCAGAATCTTTTGACACCAATACCGACGAAGAATACATCTATAGCGGTCAGTTCTCACTTACAGACCCTCTAGAAGGTACGCCAGTAGATATAGGTAAAGCACTCCTTTCACCTACTCGTACGTATGCACCTATACTGAACCAAATAGTTTCTGATCCTGAACTTAAGAAAGGTATAAACGGTATCATTCATTGTACTGGAGGAGCACAGACTAAGGTGATGAAATTCCTAGATAAGCCACTTCACATTATTAAAGATAACTTGCTTCCTATACCTCCACTTTTTGAAACTATTCAAAAAACTACTGGTACCGAAATGAAGGAAATGTTTGAAGTATTTAATATGGGGCACCGCTTAGAGATATACTGTGATAAAGACAAAGCTCAACAGCTTATAGATATAGCAGCTAGTTTTGATGTAGAAGCTCAGATAATTGGTAGATGTGAACCATCAGCAGATAAAAAGCTAACAATAGCCGGTATTGAGTACTAGCCCACACTGCTATTCGTAAGTGCCAAATAAATTTGGGACACCAAAAATGAATTCTAACACCCACTCATCATTTACTGAGTGGGTTTTTTCATGAATCAAGCACCTACCTCCTACTAGTCCATAAATACTTGTGACCATTTTTGACGTTAGTGATCTTGTGAAGCGGTTATTCGTAGGCTTCTATTTTGACTTTCGTAGGTATAACTATTACGTACTACCTTTGTACCAGTGAAAAACATACGCTCACTTACTAAAGAAGAACTTCTTACTCTTTGCGCAGATATGGGTGAGAAGAAATTTAGGGCTACACAGCTCTGGGAATGGTTATGGCTCAAAAGTGCCCGTTCTTTTGACCAAATGACAAATCTATCCAAAGAATTTAGAGCTAAGCTTGCAGAAGAATTCTCATTTCCTGTGATGACCATAGCCAACTCACAGCGTAGTAATGACGGTACGATAAAATACGCTTTCCGCTTGGATGATGGTTTTTTAGTAGAAGGAGTGCTTATACCAACCAGTGAGCGAGTTACCGCTTGTATCTCCTCCCAGGTAGGATGTAGCTTAAGCTGTACATTTTGTGCGACTGGTTTTCTGAAGAGAGAACGTAACCTAAGAGCAGATGAAATGTATGATCAGGTAGCGATACTAAAAGAAGAAGCTGCAAAAGAATACGGAATAAACCTGAGTAACATCGTACTTATGGGGATGGGTGAACCCCTATTAAACTATGCCAATGTAATGGCGGGTATCGAACGAATAACCTCTCCGGATGGACTAGGGATGAGTCCACAACGAATTACCCTAAGTACTGCCGGTATAGCTAAAATGATTAAGAAACTGGGTGACGATGCCGCTCGTTTTAACCTAGCCTTATCTCTACACTCTGCCAATAATGAGCAACGAAGCAAGATAATGCCCATCACTGACAGTAACTCACTAGAAGACCTCATCGAAGCTCTAAACTACTTCTATGATAAAACGGGTACTAGAGTAACCCTAGAATACTGTGTGATCAATGACATCAATGATGACCCCTTTGAAGCTGAGGAACTTGTGGCCTTTTGTCGAAGAATAAAGTGTAAAGTGAACCTTATAGAGTATAACCCTATTGATCTCGCGGAATTCATCTCTAGCTCAGCTGAAAAAATCCAACGGTTCGCAGACTACTTGGAAAAAAACAAAGTAATCGTAAATGTGAGACGCAGTAGAGGTAAAGATATTGATGCTGCCTGCGGGCAGTTAGCGAACAAACTAACCTAAAAACTTAGCTTGCTCAGCAGACGTAGGAACTCTGCATGTATCTCTCTTTCCAAACCACTTATACCTATTATCCGCTATTGTTTTATAAGCGGCATCCCGGAGTACTCTAGGAAATATTCTAAAAACAACGGCTAACATCCAAGGAAAACTAAGAAAACCTGCCACCATGAGCACTGCAGTAGAACGTACATACAGTTTTCCCCCGCGATAAAACAATATGCTGTCCGGGACTTCCTCTAAGCCAGACTCGCGGACTATCCTCTTTCCTACCTCCGACTGTAAAGAAGCAAACTTGAGTGTATTGCTGCGCTCATGACGCACGATAAAATCAACTGAGCTATTGCATAGATTACATACCCCATCAAAAAGAACTACATTATCCATTGTAAATTTTGATTCACTCATTTATACCCTGTTGGCCCATTTCTCTTGATAAACAAACAAATTTATATTTCCGTTTCTTAATTCACTGAGATGAGAATAAATACCTTTGCACCATGGCTAAAATATCTATAGATTTAAACTCTGGCACCGTCGCCAAAAGCACCGCTGTAATAGGAATAGACTTAGGAACCACCAACAGCCTTATTGCGAGTATTCAAGAGGGAGACAGACTTCCATATTGTATCACAAAAGACAGTGAGAGTATTGTGCCAAGTACATTGTATTTTGGTGAGCAAGGTATAGAAGTAGGGGCAGAAGCTATAGCACATATGGTCTCTCATCCAGAAAATGCAATTTACTCCGTAAAAAGACTTATGGGTAAAAGCTATCAAGACCTTGAAAACCTGAATCACAGCCTCAACTATACTATCGAAGATGATGAAGAAAGACTTGTTAAAGTAAAAATAAACGGCAAACAGTACAGTCCTATAGAATTATCCTCTTACATACTCAAAGAACTAAAATCCATTGCGGAGCAGAAGCTAAACCAGGAAGTGGATAAAGTAGTCATCACAGTACCGGCCTATTTCAATGACTCACAGAGACAAGCTACTAGAGACGCAGGTAAATTGGCAGGTATGGATGTGCTTCGTATCATCAACGAACCTACGGCAGCTAGTCTTGCCTATGGTATAGGTCAGAATACTGAGGAGGGTGAAACAGTAGCTGTTTATGACTTAGGTGGAGGCACGTTTGATATCTCTATTTTATTTATACAAAATGGCATATTTGAGGTACTGAGTACACACGGAGATACCTATCTCGGTGGTGATGATTTTGACAAGGCTATAGTCAATACATGGATCGAAGAACATGCACTGGACAGTTTAACTACATCAGACAATCAAAACCTTCGACTCACAGCTGAACGTGCAAAAAAAGCACTGAGTACTTCAAGTTCATTTGAAAACACTATCACCCTAGGAACCAAAAAAATACAATTAACGCTTAGCATAGAGCAACTAAATGAGCTTGTCAAGCCACTTATTGATAAAACCATGCAAAGCTGCCAACATGCTATAAAAGATGCTGAACTAACTATAGCAGATATCCAAGAAGTAATCCTTGTAGGAGGCAGTACGAAGGGGGCAGCTGTGAAAGAGGCTGTCGCTTCATTTTTTAGTAGTGCCCATATCAATGATACATTAAATCCGGATGAGGTGGTTGCCTTAGGTGCAGCTATAGAAGCAGATATATTAGCTGGAAACAGGAAAGATATGCTGCTCTTGGATGTTACTCCTCTCTCGCTTGGTTTAGAGACCCTAGGAGGCACTATGGATGTACTTATACCGCGTAACAATAAAATACCTACCAAGCTTCATAAAGAATACACCACATCTGTGGACGGGCAAGTAAACCTAGCAATAAATGTATACCAAGGTGAACGAGAGATGGTAGCTGACAATAGAAAACTAGGAGAGTTTATACTAAAAGGGATACCGGCTATGCCCGCAGGACTGCCTAAAATAGAGCTATCCTTTATGCTCAATGCTGACGGAATACTGAAAGTAAGTGCAGAAGAAAAGCGCTCTGGAGTGAGGCAAGAAGTTGAGATGAAGCCTCAATACGGTATTTCTGATGAGGAAATAAAGACCATGCTCAAACAGAGTATAGTCCATGCTCAGGAAGATATGGATAAGCGATCCCTTGCTGAAAGTACCACAGAAGCTGAGCAGCTACTTTATGCCACTGAAAAATTTATAAAAGAAAACAACGCAATACTCTCTACAGCTGATGTAGATGGCATACGTGGGTACATGGCTAAACTAAAATCGGCATTAGATGCTAAAAACAATGAAGCCATCGTTATACAAACTGAAGAGCTGAATAACTATAGCCGCCAATTTGCTGAACAGGCGATGGACCACAGTATAGCTAAAGCACTTCAAGGAAAGAAAATAGACTAAATGCGATACTACCTCATCTTGATAATCAACCTAAGCCTTTACAGCGCGGTCAGTGCTCAAGACGCGGTGTCTGATAATCATAAATTGGGTATCAAAACAAGTATAAACATCTCTACACTAGTAGGATACGAATTGCAAAATCCGAGGCCCAAGTTTGGATACACCGCGGGAGCTTATCACATCTATAACCAGCAGAAAGCCTGGAGTCTGTACTCCGAACTTGCAGCCAGTTTTCGAGGCTCTAAATTTTCTAACGGAGATACCGGGTATTCAGAGATATCCCTCTTCTATCTTGATGTAGCAGTGATGCCGCGCTATACCTTTAAAGGTAGTAATCACAGTATATCCTCAGGGCCCTACGCCTCGTACTTAGCGCTCTCATCACTGTACCTAGGAGCCACTCAAAAGCCGAAGACAAGTGATCTTAATTTTAGTCCTTATGACGCGGGCCTAGCCACGTTTTATCATCTAAAAGGAACAGCTGTAGGATTACAAGTAGGTGCTAAGTTAAGCTTAACGAATGCCAATGACGGGGTCAATTTCATAGGAGTATTCCCTACCACAGGTACTGGCGGAATTATCAGAAATCTTAGTTTCGAAATTGGTTTACTATTTTAAAGAAAACACCTATTTGATGAATAAAAAATCTGCACTCACTATACTACTATCCGCTACCTTATTACTTAGTGTAATTATAGCGTCCAGATATTCAGAGATAGAGGAGCAAGAAGATAAGATGACTGCAGGCATCCAAATATATCCTGTACCAATACCCAAAAATCTGGATTTTTGTGGTGAGCGAGTTCCATTGGATAAGTTTGAAATAAAAGAGCGTCTAGATAGAGAACTTTTAGTCAATACATTTTGGCAAAGCAATGCTACGCTAATTATCAAGCGAAGTAAACGGTATTTTACGATTATAGAGCCCATTCTAAAGCGTCATGGGGTTCCTGATGACTTCAAGTACCTAGCGGTAGCCGAAAGCGGTCTACAAAATGCAGTATCATCTGCAGGCGCTAGAGGAGTGTGGCAGTTTATGTCGTCCTCCGCTAAAGACTATGGACTAGAGGTAACTCCTGAGATAGATGAACGATATCACTTGGAAAAAGCGACTGAAGCCGCATGCCTGTACCTACTGGAAAATAAAGCGAAATTTGGCAGTTGGACACTAGCAGCTGCTGCCTACAATAGAGGAACTAACGGAGTACAAAGAGACCTAAATAAACAACACGTATCAGACTATTATGATTTGCACCTCAATAGTGAGACTGCTCGATATATCTTTAGAATATTGGCCTTCAAAACCATCATGCAAAACCCTGAGCTATATGGA
>DNHN01000253.1 GCA_003485825.1 Bacteroidota bacterium
ATCGCACAATTTGTAGCAGATTTAGGGATAGATATGAGCGAAGCAGAAAAGCCCATTCACGCCTTTACCTCTTTCAACGACTTTTTTTACAGAAAACTAAAACCCGAAGCTCGACCCATAGGCGAAGATCTAGTTTCACCTGCAGATGCAAAGCTTCTTGCTTTTAAAAATGCGGAGGCCGTAGGAGAGTTCTTCGTAAAAGGTGAGCGATTTACCTTAGCTAAATTTCTGCAAAATGAAGAACTGGCAGAAAAACACAAGAACTCTGCACTACTCATTTTTCGATTAGCGCCTAATGACTACCACCGCTATCATTTTCCATACGCTGGCACCACTTCTAAATCTACGAAGATAAAAGGACGGTATTTTTCTGTATCACCGTATGCATTAGCGCCTAACTTCACACGCGTGTTTTGTGAAAATAAACGAGAGTATATGACCCTTAGCACAGCAAACAAAGGAGACATACTCCTGAGTCCAGTAGGGGCTACCATGGTAGGCACTATTATAGAGACCTACACTCCCAACACACCAGTTGAAAAAGGAGACGAAATGGGTTACTTCACCTTTGGTGGATCTACGGTAGTAATGTTGGTGGACCCGCAGCACTTTACGATAGATGCCGACCTCTTAAAAAACACAAAGAACGGTATAGAAACCGCTGTAGTAATGGGAGAGAAAATAGGGAAATAGTTTTTAGATAACCTGCTGGTATCATCTTTAAACACGCTCCAATTAAAAGTAGAATACTCCGCACCAACACAATTCAAGCTTTAAAGACATAGATTCCCATGAACTATTGGTAGTTATAAAGGTTTCTTATCCAATGAATCGCACCGAAGCGCTATTGCAGCTGCGTCCAAAGATTAAAACAATCAAACAGCACTTGAACACTGCGGACGTAGAGCAGTTTCAAAACGACACCCTAAGACCTATTCTCAAATTTCAACACGACATACTTTTGGCGTTGTTTAACGCTTGCCTATCACACAACAAGGTTCTTTTTAAAGAACTTACTACTGAAGAGAAAGAGACCAAAATCACTCAACTTTTTCAAAAAGATCTGAGCTTTAAAAACCAGTCTCTAGGTGCAGTGCTAGGGATGCTAACGTTAGAAGAGTATCGTACATACTCAAAGGAGTCATCTGCCTATAATCGCAGAATCATTACAATGCTAAAACAGCGGATTATGAGTACCTATTAAACTAAGTTCGATACTCTACTCGCGCGCTGCAGACGTCAAAAAGGGTGCAGTAAAATAGGTTTATAGAAACAAGCGTCTCTGCCTTACCTTTGACCCAATGATATCAGGCATCAAAACCGAAGCAGAAATACTCGCTAAACTGGAGATAACAAAACTAAATCCTATGCAGCTAGAGGCTAAGGAAGTGATAGCCATAAACGAAGGGACAGTCCTACTTTCTCCCACGGGCACTGGAAAGACTGTAGCTTTTCTGATGCCACTCATAGCAGAGTTAAACCCCGAAATAAGCGAAGTACAAGCCATTATCATAGCACCTACTCGTGAACTGGCCATACAGATAGAGCAAGTCCTCCGTAATATGGGAACTGGCTATAAGACAAACGTAGTGTACGGCGGGCGAAGCGGATCCCAAGATCGAAGAGACATGGAGACCAGACCAACTATACTAGTGGGTACTCCTGGTAGAGTGGCGGACCACCTGCGTAGAGGTTTTTTTGATGCTGAACATATCAAGATGCTCGTATTGGATGAGTTTGATAAATCCTTAGAGATTGGTTTCGAAGGCGAAATGATAGAAATCTTAGACTCTTTGCCAAGCCTAAAAAAGAAAATCCTCACCTCCGCTACGCAAGAATTTAAAGTACCTGCATTCGTAGGATTGAATAATCCAGGAAGAATAAACTACCTCCATGAAGCTGTTCAAAAACTAGAAGTCAAAAAAATACAAGTAGGAAATGACTTGCTAGAAGGTTTAGCTGAAAGCTTAAAGGCTATTGGCAATAAACCGGGGATTATCTTCTGTAACTATAAGGATACGATAGCCGGCATTAGCGAATACCTCACTGAGCGAAATATTTCTCATGGACTTTTCTATGGCGGACTGGAGCAGATAGACCGAGAACGGGCACTTATCAAGTTTCGCAATGGTACGCACCAACTTCTACTGGCTACTGATCTTGCCGCTAGAGGTATAGATGTACCGGAGATTAAGTTTATCATTCACTACGAGTTGCCACATCGGGAGCAAGAATTCACCCATCGTAATGGTCGTACGGCTCGTATGAATGCAGAAGGCACTGCATATGTACTAGTGCGTAAAGGAGCACTTCTCCCTGAGTATATGCCGGAGTTAGAAAATGCTAATTTAGCTGGCGGTAAAGAACTAAAACCATCTGAATGGACAACCTTATACATTACCGGTGGCAAAAAAGACAAAATCTCGAAAGGTGATATAGCAGGCCTATTCATGAAACAAGCAGGTCTTAAACCTTTTGAAGTAGGGCATATCGAAATAAAACTAGATGCTACTTTTGTGAGTATTCATAAGTCTCAACTCAAAAACGCTATCGCCAAAACCAATAATACGCGCGTAAAGAAGAAGAAAGTTAGAGTGAGTGAGGCGTAGCTGCAGATAATAGAATATTCTATCTAACTTCGTAGGATATATGAAATTACTAGTAAATCCAACCAAGCTTATCTTATTATTCGCCTCTTTAGCCATCATAGGTTGTGCTAAGCAACAAGAATCTTATACTCAAACCATCTCAACTGTAGACGGGATATCTAATGCAGAACTCACCTACAAACAAGGCGATTCTATACTAGTAACTTCGAGTCTGTCTCCAAGTGAGTTACACTATCAGAGAATACAAGATGGAGAGGTAACCGTATTGGTTACTGATGCTAACGGCACATCTACTTTTGAGGAGGTGCCTAGTAAGTACATCAACTTAGATGCTACTGTAGAAGTGAGCAGAAATGTATTCCAAGACTATTTCCCAGAGGAATGGGCAGAGATGAAAGGACAACAATACACTACCATCTATATCAAGAGTAAAAAGGATGCAGGAATCTTTTATATGAAATGTGTATTTACCAATACAGAAAAAGAAATCGGGAAGTATTCGGAGGATTTTTAATCCATCCTCCTATTCCCTACCCACACAAATCTTCTATTGATAAAAGAAGCATCCGCAAAGGTGGCATTGCCTGCAGGATTTCCGCCGGTAACGTGAAAGTCCGAAAAGGCTGCATGTTGATTTACGAATCCTGCTCCAGTCAGGTTCATACTTACAGGCACAAAAACTTCATTCATTTGCTCCTCAATAAATTCTTGAGTATCGGCATCTGTGCTAAACGCTAAGCAAGTTATCGCTCCCTTTTCCGCAGATAACGTACTTGCTATTGCTACAGACTCTATAGTGTTTTCTGTTTTCACTAAAAACACCAACGGGCCAAAACACTCTTCCCTATATTCAGTAGAAGAAGCTTCTGTAGCAATCAGTGTAGGACTTTGGATACGTGCATTGACAGCTTCGGGATTTTCTACTTTTTGCGGAGCTAAAAGAACGTTTCCTCCCACCTTACTTATTCGCTTAATCGTAGCATCATTTTGCACATTGCCAAGTGTCCCTGCTCCCATCTTCGGGTGATTGATCACACCTTGTACAGCTTCTACTATATGAGCAGCTACTTCATCAAAAGACAAAACACCTTCAGCAGTTTTCACTTCTTCAGCTATATAAATATTTTGCGGTGCAGTACACATCTGGCCACTGTACAGACTCACAGAGAATGCGATGTTTTGAGCTACTGCCTGAATATCTTTTACAGAGTCCATAATCACCGAGTTAATTCCAGACTTTTCAGTAAACACAGTTTTATTTAGCCCTTCTACATAATCTCCAAAGGCATTACCTCCGATATAATCCACTAGCTTCACATCTCGATGTTCTGCTAGTTCTTTGGTAATAGGCTGAGCTGTAGTATCGGCTGCTAGCTGCACTACATTGGCATCAAATCCCAGCTCGGTAAGCACGGTGCGAAGCTCAGCTAAGAGTATAGCAATGGCCAATACTGACTTTGGATGCGGTTTTACAATGACTGTATTGCCACAAATAAGATTAGCATACACACCTGGCACAGTATTCCAAGTAGGGAATGTAGAGCACCCTATTACCAGTCCTACTCCTTTGGAAATGGGCTTCCAACTCTTTTGTACATCCAGTGAATATTTCCCCAACGGCTTACTGAAATTTAAGTCTTTTGGATAGCGATTAAGCTCTTGTACGCCCATCGCTACTGCTTCTAGCGCTCTATCAGCTGCGTGTGGACCACTGGCCTGAAATCCCATCATAAAACTCTGTCCGGTGGTATGCATCGTAGCATATGCCAGTTCAAAGAATCTAGTTCGTACTCTTTCTAGGCTTTCTATGAGCACTCCTGCTCGTGTTTCTATACTCGCTTTTTTCCACTCTTTGGCTGCTGCTTTACTATTGGAGATGTACTTTTCTGGGGATACTGACGGATACCGAACACCAATTCCATACTGCCAAAGTGGAGATACTTCCTCTCCTATCCATTCGTCAGCTTCTTGGCGAAGTCGAGTAAAATTTTCATTCAGTAATCTCCCGAAAGCATCTTTCCCTTCTGCATCTAGCTTCGGGTCGTATGCTTTTGGATGCTCTGGGTATGGAGAGAAAAACTGACGTGTACTGAGAGCTTCTATCGCTTGATTAAGCAGCTCTTTGTGTTGCAAATAAAGTGCTGACTGATCCATGGCTAATTCTATGGTGTTTTACTTTTATGAATTTTATTGAAATAGAATATTCCTATTAATCCGATGAGCATCATCGCCATCGAAATAATTTCCGCTTGAGTGAATGCCACACCTTTAAACTGAGCTGGATTCACACGAATACTTTCTATCGAAAAACGCTCTATCCCTGCGAAGATAAAATAGATACAGAAGAGTACTCCAGGAGCAAACTTCTTACGTATAGACCATAAAATAGCAAAAATGATAAAAGCCATTGTAATCTCATATACAGGCGTAGGCCATACGGGATTCTCCAGTATGATACCATGCACATTATTCGGATAATCATACGCCCACGCCCAGTCCGGCAACCAACTAAGCCAATCCGGTTTAGGTGCTAAGTTCTCTATACCCCAGTCTCCGTCTCCACTAAAGTGGCACCCCATCCGACCTACACCATAGGCTAGCATCATAGCAGGTCCACCAGCGTCTAACATAGTCTTCCAGTTTACTCCATTCTTACCTGCATACCACAGTACACCAGCAGCTCCGCACAGCAGGCCTCCGAAAAAAGTTAACCCACTAAATGGGTCCACAAAGAGCACCATTGGATCCTTTATCAACTCGTCAAAATGCTCTAAATGATGAAAAAGCTTAGCCCCAGCAAAACCTGTAATGGCAGCCACCAACGTAAGGTTACCCATCATCATATGCGGATAGAACGTATAGGTTAGGCCTTCTACGAAAGGAGGTTCCTTTTTTAATTGATAATACTTAAGTGCTGCAAACCCAATGGCAAGTAGTATACCCCAAAGAATAGAGCCTTCAGTAGACAGTAAAAATGCCTGCGGGTTCTCAGATAGCTCTGAAAAGTTAAGCACGAGATAAACCAGCTTAAATCCAAATATAAACCCTACGAGCACGCTTGAGATATACTCCCACAGCAGATTGGGTTTTTCTACTGGCTTCTGAAATGGTTTCAAGGTGCCATCGGCTTCCTTACGTTTTATCTCTAAGGTCATGACCCAGCTCGTAACTAGGAATGCTAAGGCTACAAAGAAGCCAAACATCATAACTATCTTAAAGGCAGGAATACTTATGCCAAAAATATCGAGGACCGCGTCGTATAAGGTAGGATACATATTATTGTGTTAGTGCGAATTAACGGATGATTATTTATACCACGAAGAATAACTTAAATTATAAAGCGATTGATACCCTTTAGACAAACCCGTCAATTTATGCGGTATAGCCTTTCCTTTTTTATAACTAAACTTTTTGGGCTACTCGTGTATGTTTTTAAACAAGCAGCAATTGGCGAGTAATATTACAAAATACACCACGGAGTTTACGTCATTTATAGAACGTCAGCACCGCTGGTTTGTGCCTCTAGTAAGTTTTGCTTTCATACTATTCATCACCGGTCTTTGGCTACCTTTTCACTGGCAGAAATATGGCTCCTTGGACCACTCACTGACCTA
>DNHN01000014.1 GCA_003485825.1 Bacteroidota bacterium
CTGAAAATGAATTATAAAAATAGAATAAAAGGCAGTGTAATCTGCCTTTTTTTCATGGGAGTAGTTTTAGTTTCGTGCCAGCATGAAGTTAAAGTAGAGCAACATAAACTAGCGGGTGATGCCTTGGGTACTACATTCCATATTACGTATTTAGGGAAGGAGCAGGATAGTTTTTTGTCCAAGGTTGATTCTATAGTGTTTGCTGTTAATCATAGTCTTTCTACCTATCAGCAGAACTCACTTTTATCATCATTCAATGCCAATAGTGAAAAGATGTGGGAAGACCCTAATGAAGCTAAATATTTGGAGAGTGATAGGAAGCACTTTGTGAAAATGATCCAGCTAAGTAAGGATATTGCGCTCAAAACTGCTAACGCCTTTGATCCTAGTGCAAAGCTTCTTTTCGATGAGTATATGCGTGCCAAAAAGGTCATGGAGTATATGCAGCAAGATGCTGTGGATTATGGGTTAAGTCATATGGGTATGCAAAAAGTACAGTTGGATGTAAATGGAATACCGTACAAGTTAGATTCATTGGTACAAATGAACTTTAATGCTATCGCTAAAGGATACTTAGTGGATTTAATAGCCGAGTATCTTGACTATTACGGAGTGACTAATTATATGGTAGAGGTAGGAGGAGAGATGAGGCTTAGTGGCAAAAATGGTGAAGGAAAGGCTTGGAAGATTGGGATCAATGTACCTGAAATAGGAGCGCGTCCCACAGACTTCTTTAAAGTGCTAGAAATTGAGAACTCTGCACTAGCGACAAGTGGCAATTATCAGAACTTTTATATAGTAGACGGTAAGACAGTAGGGCATACATTAGACCCACGTACAGGTAAACCTGTACTTTCTGATCTAAAGAGCGTTAGTATACTTCATAAGAATTGTGCAGTAGCCGATGCTTATGCTACTGCCTGTATGGTGCTAGGTTTAGCAGAGTCACGAGAGCTTATCAGTCGGGATTCTACAGTTTCAGCATATTTTATCTATGAAATGTGGGGCGAGCTAAAAGGGGAGTTTATTGAGTAAATTCATTTTATATTTTCTTCTTATTCTTCTACCTTGCGGGTCAATATCATGATGACCGAAAAAGCCAGAAAAGTAGCCGATAGACTGATGAGATATGTACAGATAGACACTCAGAGTGATCCGTACAGCGATACCTTCCCGAGTACAGCAAAGCAGAAAGATTTAAGTAGAATACTGGTAGAGGAGCTTTTATCCATTGGAGTGAAAGATGCCTATATGGATGAATGGGGCTACGTATTTGGCACAGTTCCAAGCAATACGAATAAAAAGATAGAGACCATCTGCTTCTGTTCACATGTTGATACAGCACCAGACTGCAGTGGGAAAGGAGTACGGCCTATACTACACGAGAATTATCAGGGACAAGATATAGTATTGCCAGATGATCCTACTCAGGTAATAACCACCAAGCAGCATACATACCTTGCAGAGCGTATTGGAGACGATATAATTACAGCAAGCGGCACTACGCTACTTGGTGCGGACGATAAAGCAGGCGTAGCGATTATCATGCAACTTGCTGAGGAATTGATGAATAATCTAGCCATAAAGCACGGAGATATTCGTATACTTTTTACCCCAGATGAGGAAGTAGGAAGAGGAGTAGATAAACTGGATATGAAAAAGTTAAATGCAGATGTAGGCTATACCTTAGACGGTGGTGTGCGAGGTTCGTTAGAGGGAGATACCTTCTCTGCGAATGCTATGACTGTGACCTTTCACGGAATCAGTGCACACCCAGGATATGCTAAAGGCAAAATGGTAAATGCGGTAAAAGTGATGGGGCATTTCTTGGATTCTTTACCACCTACAGGATTTTCACCAGAGACTACTACTGGAGCAGAAGGCTTCGTACATCCATACAATCTGAAAGGACAACTAGAGACAGCGAGTGTAGATTTCTTAATACGAGATTTTGATACTGCTAATTTAGAAAAACACCAACAAGTCTTAAGAGACTTAGCTGAAACTACGCTTAAGGAATATCCTGGTGCTAGATATGAGACTACGGTAAAAGAACAATACCGCAATATGCGTGAGGTCTTAGATCAGTTTCCACATATAGAGGCTAATGCTGTAGAAGCTATGAAGAGAGCAGGAGTAGAACCAAAGCAAGCCCTCGTAAGGGGAGGTACAGACGGTTCTAGACTATCATTTATAGGTCTACCTTGTCCGAATATATTCACTGGAGAAATGGCTATCCATGGCAAGCATGAATACTGTAGCGTTCAAGATATGGAAGCGGCAATAGACACGTGCATAGAACTTGTGCAGGTGTATGAGGAGAAGGGGTAGATGACTTTATTTGTGATTGATTTAATCACGAATAGGATATAGGTGCTAAAAATAAAATAGCATCTCTATTTAGCGTTTATATTGGTAATAGAGTCTTGGGCACCGTGTTTTATAGTCATTCTTTGTTATTCACCCTCAGCAGAAATATTGCTACAAGTAGAGTGCTTCAAGGTCAGTGTGATTGGAGCTTGCTAAGCAGCCTCACTCTTGCACTCCTCAGTAGGCTTAGCACCGCACACAGTACAGGCAGCACCTTCTTCCTGCATCATAGGATTCTTGCCTGCACAGCCTCCACGTACTTCACCATCTTTAACCATAAATACACGGACTGCCATTCCTATGAAAGCAATAGACATCACAGCTAAAATCAAACCTAAGAGCACTAAAAATTGCATATCTTCTTATTCTAGGTACAAAGGTATTAAAGTATGATATAGAGCGTAGGAGGTAGGGTATAAAATTTTCTTATGACACTCGTTGAATTAAACACATTCATCTATTTCTACCGACATACCTGCCATTTTTGCCGATGAAATATGCTATACAACTTTTTGGCATTATATTCGTGGTGTTATAAATCTCTACGTAAAAGTAGTTTTATGATAAACAGATTAAAGTCTATAAAAAAGTCCACCCTCGTTATACTGACACTTATAGTGCTTAATATAGTTGCGTTTACGCTGCTTTCGTCCAATATCAAACAAAACTACCGCACTACAGATACTATCTCTACTTCCGTAGAAAATAATAATTACTTCAAAGCAGGAGTAAACGTTTTGGATTGGAGCTACAGCCTACTGCGCTACTTCCGACGGTAATTGCATTCATAGATATTTCTTACCAATTTGGCTGCTTAGCGAATTTTTAACGCGGGTATTTTCTACATTTGGAGTATAACACAGTATGACTACCACATCAGATTCATTTATTACTTCTAAGGTATACAAAGAGCTTACGAAGTATAATATGCACCACATTATACTATGGTTGGTGTATTATCTCTTTTGGGTATATGTGCTGAGCCCGGGAATTACCAAAGCAGATTTTTACATTAACTCCTTCGTGATAGTAATGATTCACGCGCTAGTGAGTTACTTCAATATCTATTTTCTGTTTCCGTTGTTTCTACAGAAGCGCGGATACATCAAGTATTTTGTTGCTATAGTGTTGACTATATCTTTAGGATCTCTAGTAGAGGCGGCTGTATTTACAAAGCTGAATACGATAGCAAATGAATTCAAAAGTGGACTTCTTTCTCCTCGTTTCTTGCTGTCTACGGCTATGGCTATTACGTACACCACTGCGATAACCATGAGTCTTAAGCTCGTAAAGCACTGGTATGAAAAGGAGAGATTAGCTAAAGAACTTGAAAAAATAAATGCTGAGACAGAACTGAAATATCTCAAATCACAGATAAATCCTCACTTCCTATTTAACAGTTTGAATAGTGTATACGCACTAGCACTTCAAAAGTCGGACTTAGCACCTGAACTGATTTTAAAACTTAGCGATATACTCCGATATATTCTATATGAAGGGAGTGAAAAAAAAGTAAGCCTTACACAGGAGCTCAAGTACCTAAAAAGTTACTTAGAGCTAGAGAAGGTTAGACATGGCAATAGGATGGAGCTGGATATTGATATAGTGGGGAATACGGACAATAAGGAAATTGCTCCTATGCTGCTTATCCCGTTTGTTGAAAATAGTTTTAAGCACGGCCTAGGAAAGGACATGGATAAGGGCTATGTGAAGGTACAGGTAAATAGTGAAACCAATGAATTGAAATTTGCTATAGCAAACAGTAAGCCTAGAAAAGGCAACGAAATATCACAGCAAAATGGTTATCAAGGGGGAATTGGCTTGATTAATGTAAAGAAAAGACTGGATATGCTCTATCCAAAAAAACATAACCTGACCATGGGTAGCACAGAAGGAGAATTTAAAGTAGAATTAAATATAAACTTAATATAGAATAGTATGAATTGTATAGCAGTAGACGACGAACCATTGGCATTAGACATTATAGAAGCGTATGTTACCAAACATCCAGAACTTACTTTAGTAGCAAGATGCAACAATGCAGCAGAAGCTAGTGAAGTATTAAAAAAGCATAAGGTAGATCTCATGTTTTTAGATATTCAAATGCCAGAAATTACAGGATTGAGCTTTGTGAAGTCCTTAGAACATAAGCCACTCTTTATGTTTACTACAGCGTACCCTGACTATGCGTTAGAAGGTTTTGAGCTGGATGCGATTGATTACTTATTGAAGCCTATTGCTTATGATAGGTTTGAAAAAGGGGTAGAAAAGGCACTGGAATATTACAAAATAAAGCAAAATTCAGACGTGGCAGAGTCTGATTTAGAAAATGAACACTTCTTCGTAAAGGCAAATCAGAAGCTTATTAAGCTGTCCTATTCAGAGATCTATTATGTAGAAGCATTTGCCGATTATGTTAAAATATTTTTAGCCGATAAAAAGATTGTAACGCTACAAACGATGAAGAATATGGAACGTAAGTTACCGCCGGAGATGTTCAGTAGAGTGCATCGTTCTTTTATTGTGAATAGAAAACATGTAGCTTCATTCAGCACCTCTGTATGCGAGGTAAATGAAGTTAAAATACCAATAGGGAAGAATTATAAAGAGGCTTTTGTCTCTTTGATGAAGTCCAACACTATTTTGTAAATGGATAAACGATTAGAAGCTTTTGGTAGGTTGCTCACCATTATGGATGAGCTTCGTGAGCAGTGTCCTTGGGATAAGAAGCAGACCAATGAAACCCTACGTCATCTTACCATAGAAGAGACGTATGAGCTAAGTGACGCGCTATTAGCAGGTGATAATGAAGAAATCAAAAAAGAACTGGGAGACCTGTTTTTACACTTAGTTTTCTATGCTAAGATAGGGGATGAGAAAAAGGCCTTTGATGTTACAGATGTCTTAAATAGTGTATGCGATAAGCTAATAAGTAGACACCCGCATATCTATGGGGATGTAAATGTCAAAGATGAAGAGGAGGTAAAGCAAAACTGGGAACAACTTAAATTAAAAGAGGGTGGAAATAAGGGAGTACTCAGCGGTGTCCCTTCCAGTATGCCTAGTATGGTGAAGGCCCTGCGCATGCAGGATAAAGCTGCTCAAGTAGGATTTGATTGGCCGAGCAAGGATAATGTATGGGATAAAGTAGATGAAGAGCTCCAAGAGTTTAAGGATGCTGAAGGTATAGAGAAGGAAAATGAGTTTGGAGATTTAATATTCAGCTTGATAAACTATGCACGTTGGCTGAAGATTAATCCAGATGATGCATTGGAGAAGACCAATCGTAAATTTAAGTATCGTTTTGAGGCCATAGAGGCGGAAGCAAAGAAGCAAGGTAAGGATATGAATGAAATGACCTTGGGTGAAATGGATGCTATTTGGGATAAAGCGAAAAATCAATAATTGAATAAGCTCTTTTTTTTTGTAAACACTCATGCACTTTTTTCGACTTTCCAAAGTTATACTTATATCTTGGCCACAATTTTGAATATTAAGTAACATACATGCGAATTACTATACTCCTTACGCTCTTATGGTTTTTCACTTTTTCATTAACTGCACAAATAGTATATAATAACACTAACTTTGATGATAAAGTAGCAACTGTTATACTCCAAAAGGATTTAGCCATCTATGATCCGTTACCTATTATTGGTCTAAATGAGGGCGATCGTTTGAAACTATCCTTTGATATCCTAGAGCCAGTGAATGAGTTTTTTAACTATTCGATAGTACACTGTGATAGGAATTGGAAATTAAGTGATTTGCAACCTATGGAGTATATCTCTGGTAATACGATGGGTGAGATTACTGACTTTAAGTTTAGCACGAATACTTATCAAAAGTACACGCATTACAACCTGAACTTTCCTACTTCAGATATGCAGATTACCAAAAGTGGCAATTATGCTTTACTTGTTTACAGAAATTTTGATGAAACGGATTTAGTGCTTACACGCAGATTTATGGTAGTGGACAATCAGACGAGTATTGAAAGCGACATTAAGACTGCGACTCTTCCAGAATTTCGATTTACCCATCAAGAAGTAGATTTTATGGTAAACTATGAGGGCTTTGATATACCTAACCCGTTTTTAGATGTGAATGTTACTATTTTACAGAATAATAGCTGGAACAATGCCATTTATAATTTAAAGCCTCTTTTTGTGAATAATAATCAACTATCATTTAACTATGAGGATAAGAATGTATTCCCGGGGACCAATGAATTTAGATTCTTTGATATCAGATCACTGCGATTTTTTAGCAATAATGTGATAAGGAAATATACTGATAGTGTACAAAATGCAGTATTGAGACCAGAGGAGACAAGAGCGCATCTGAACTATGTTCGTTGGCTAGACTACAATGGTAAACGAGAGATAATAAATGATGATGGAGCTAATATTACGGAAGATGGAGACTATGCAATGATTCATTTTAACTTGAAGTCAAATGACTTGAGTGACATGGGTGAAGTATATGTATATGGTGAGCTTACGGATTGGCAGCTTCAGGATAAATTTAAGTTAAAGTATTGGCCAGACTATGATATGTATTCCACATCAGTATTACTGAAGCAGAGCTACTACAGTTATCATTTTGTACTTAAAGACAAAGAAGGAAACATAGACTATAGTTTTACGGAGGGTAACCATCAGGAAACAGAAAATGATTACACCATATTGATCTATCATAAAAATGTGTTTTACGGTTACGACGAACTCATAGGAGCAAATGTGAGGAATAGCTATACCGTAAAAGATTAACGCTTATTCCCCCGCCTTAGTTCCATTTCTGAATGCAGCACACGTGTAATTGGTAGATTGCCGTTATGGAGTGTGGATGATATGAAATTTTGGGAAACGTATTGTTTTTATGGTGCTATTGGCTCATTTTTTTGAAGCACAGGATATTCTGTTGGAAAGAGTAAATAACTCTTTGATTTTTCATAGACTACTTTATTTTCGCTTAATCAGACGTGGATAAAGATTTAGTCTATAAAATAGCACTTACCCAGGTGCCCGGTATCGGAAGTGTATTGGCCAAGAGTCTAATAGGCTATTGTGGAGGAGTAGAACAGGTATTTCAAAAGTCAAAATCTTACCTAAAGAAATCACCAGGAGTCGGAGAGGTTCTTGCGGGGAATATCAGATCCTTTACAGATTTTTCAGTTGCAGAAAGAGAAGTTGAGTTCATTCGTAAAAACAAGGTTAAGCCTGTGTTCTTCTTAGATAAAGAATATCCGTTTCGCCTTAAAAACATTCCTGACTGTCCTATTCTCCTATATACTAAAGGAAATGAAAACCTATCACCGGATAAAGCTATAGCAATAGTAGGCACACGTAAAATGACGGAATATGGTAAGCAGTTTGTGACTAAGCTCGTAGAGGATCTAGAGCCACACAATGTGACTGTAGTTAGTGGACTAGCCTATGGTGTAGATATATGGGCACACAAGCAGTGTGTAAAGCACGGAGTAGATACGTATGGTGTAGTAGCACATGGTCTCGATAAGATATATCCATCGATACACACTCAAGTAGCTAAGGATATGGTGAACAGTAATGGAGCAATACTCACAGAATATACCTCTGGTACTAACCCAGATAGAGAGCATTTTCCTATGCGCAATAGAATAGTAGCAGGCATGGTGGATGCCGTTGTGGTGGTAGAGTCTGCTGCTAGTGGGGGGTCACTTATCACAGCAGAACTAGCAAACCAGTACAATCGCGATGTATTAGCAGTTCCTGGGAATATTGGAGAAAAGTACTCTGCAGGGTGCAACTATCTTATAAAAAATCACAAAGCGGGAATCATAGAATCCGTAACCGATTTAGTGAAACTATTAAACTGGGATGTAAACATAAAAAAGCAAACTCAAGGACAACTGTTTATAGAGCTCACGGAAGACGAACAGGTGTTAGTAGACCTAATTCGTGAGAGTAAAGAACTGGGTGTAGATCAACTAATGGCCAATTCTGGGTTTACCTCCAGTAAACTAGCCATGAACCTATTGGAATTAGAAATGAAAAACTGTATTACATCGCTACCAGGTAAGCGATACCAAACCACATATTAAATGATTAAAAAATCAGACTTCTTTTTTGAATTAGCAGATGAGCAGATAGCTAAATACCCTTTAGCAGAGAGAGATCAGAGTAAGCTTCTAGTTCAGAGAAAGGGTAAAACTATCCACAGTGCGTTTAGTGCTATAGGCGATTACTTAGATAAGAATACTCTTTTAGTAATGAATAATGCTAAGGTGATACCAGCACGCTTATATTTTAAGCGAGAGAGTGGTGCAGCTATAGAGGTATTGCTATTGGAACCTTCACTTCCAGCTAACTACGAAGAAGCGTTTAACACTAAGGCAAAATGCCGATGGAAGTGTATCATAGGAAACAGTAAGAAGTGGAAGGATGAGGAGTACATTAAATTAGCAGATAATCCGACACTTTTAAGCGCGAAGCTAATAGATAGGCAGGAGCGAATTGTGGAGCTTAGCTGGGAGAGTGGACAATCATTTACAGACTTACTGGATACCATCGGCGAGTTACCCCTGCCACCTTATTTAAATAGAGCTACCGAGGAGTCTGATACAGATACGTATCAGACGGTATTTGCAAAAAATGCAGGTAGTGTTGCTGCGCCTACTGCTGGATTGCATTTTACAGCAAACGTATTTAGTGGATTGAGGGAGAAGGGAGTAGAGCTAGAAGAGGTAACATTGCATGTGGGAGCAGGTACATTTTTGCCTGTGAAAGAGGATAATGTAGTTGATCACGATATGCACAGAGAGCATTTTGAGATTACGATAGCTACGCTAGACACACTTATAGCTAAGCCCACGCGAGTTTGTGTAGGAACTACATCTATGCGTGTGCTAGAAAGTATGTACTGGCTCGGGATACAGTTATCTAAGGGCAATACCTCACTGCTTGTGCATAAATTAGAACCGTACGAAACACAATCAGATCTCAGCTATGAAGAATCTCTTAGTGTGGTGCGAGACTATATGAATACAAACGTTATCCAAGTATTGCAAGCGGCTACAGAAATATTAATACTGCCGCATTATAAGCCTCGCAGCATTATTGGATTAATAACTAACTTCCATCTACCAGAGAGCACACTTCTAATGCTGATAGCTAGTGTGGTAGGCGATAGCTGGAGACAGATCTATGAAGAAGCTAAACGGAAAGGATATAGATTTTTAAGTTATGGAGATAGTAGTTTGCTGTTTACAGAATAGGATTATTTTTGTTCTTATAAATGAGGCTGAATCTGCGTTAGATAAGTCGATTTAAATTTTGGGGGATTAGCTCAGCT
>DNHN01000334.1 GCA_003485825.1 Bacteroidota bacterium
ATTTCCCATTCATTGTGGCATTCTTCACCATTCATAGTGACCATAGGGTAGAGGGCTGCTCCGCAAGAAAATCCTAGTTTTTCAGCATTTTCTATGGCTTTCTGTAAGTGCTTATATCTATATATCAGAAGATTACGTGCTACTTCAGGTTTTGCTGTGGCTTGGTAAAAGGGTAAGCAATATGCCTCTGTATCCCAATAGGTACTACCTCCGTATTTTTCTCCTGTGAAACCTTTCGGTCCTATGTTTAGTCTTTCGTCTTCACCAGAGTAGGTACAGTTTAGCTGGAATATACTGAATCTTGCTGCTTGCTGAGCAGATACGTCACCTTCTATAATGATATCACTTGCTTCCCACTTAGAGGCCCAAGCTGCAGCATGTTCTGATTTCAGCTCATTAAAGTCTCGTTTGCAGTTTGTACGGCAGTTCTCTCTGGCAGCCGTTTCAAGGTCTGCTTTTTTTACATCCAGACTAGAAAGTATGGTTGCTCTTTTGTCAATGACTATTTCTTGTCCTTTTTTGGCTATAAAATCTGCAGTTATTTTAGCCGATTTTGATTTTGTTTTTCGTTCACTAAAGGGAATGTCTTTATCATTTTTGGTAAGAGAAGTGTAGGTCTGTACAGCGACTTGAAACTCTGTTTTCTTTGTCTCAGTGATCAGTAAGCAGCTATTGTCTTTAGCTTTTGATACTAAACCCTTCCAAAATTTTTGGTTGTAGTTGGAATCTTCATTTTTGATTTTTCCATCGATGTATGAAGATATCCTTAGATCGGCATCTTTGTCTAATGTAAATGAGTATTTAAAAGCTGCTTGCTTGCTATTATGCAAACTGCAAAAACGATCTATATGAGCAGTCACAGTTACTCCATTCTGCATAGTAGCTTTGAATGATCTAGAGAGTACCCCAGCTTTCATATCGAGCGTTCGAGTAAACTCATGTACTTTGCAGCGGGAGAGGTCTAGCGAATACCCATTGATGCGAATATTTAAACGCATCCAGTTTGGGGCATTTAGTACTTTGGCAAAGTATTCTGGGTATCCATTTTTCCACCAACCTACTCTAGTCTTATCAGGATAGTATACACCTGCTACGTAATTCCCTGGCAGAGAATCTCCGCTGTATTTTTCTTCGAAATTAGCACGTTGGCCAAATTTCCCGTTACCTATGCTGAAGATACTTTCTGATACCCTATTGAGTTTTGGGTCAAAACCTTCTTCAATTATATGCCATGGATGGTGCTTGATATAGTCTTTCATATACTAAATAATTTAAGAAAACAGGCTCTTGAATTTCTCCAAATCTGCGTCTGCCCAACTATTCATCTGCATATGTGCTCCTTTTATCCCTTTATCGTCGCCATACAGTACACTTTTCATTCCTGCTTTTTTAGCAGCTGTGAGTCCTGCTTGTGAGTCTTCTATCACCAAACATTCACTAGGTTCACACTGTAATTTTTCTGCTGCTAATAGAAAAATGTCTGGCTCTGGCTTCGAGTTTTCAGTCATTCCGCCGTCTACTATAGCATGAAATGCCAATACCAGATCTAGCTTGTCTATAATGCGTATCGCATTTCTGCTACTCGAACCTATAGCTACTTTTATACCTTGTGCTTTGGCTAGTTTATTAAATTCTCTAAATCCAGGAAATGCTTCCTCAGGGGTCATCTTATCGATAAACTCAAGGTACATGTGATTTTTTTGAACAAGCAGATTTTGTTTTTCTGCTTCTGAGATACGTGCTCCGCTCCATTTAAGGATTTTGTCCAGAGACTCTTTCCTTCCAACACCTTTAAGCTTCATATTCTGCTTTTCGGTGAGTGTATAGTCTAATTGACTTCCTACCCATTTCCAGCTATGGTAGTGGTATTTGGCGGTATCAGTGATTACACCGTCTAGGTCATAAATACACGCTTTAAGGCTCATAGGGTTACTTGTTTTTGGTTATAGTGATACATTGCTAAGGGCTCTACCGGACGTTTTTCTATTTTCCCTACGGTAAAATTATGCTTTCTTCCTACTTCTTCCAACACATCTTGAAAATAATATGCAACAGAACCAACAAAGTTTACGGGTACTTCCGTGTAGTTATCGTAGCACAGTACATGGATTTCGGCAAATCGTGATAAACCATCAAACATCATCTTTTTGAAATAGGGGTGGTCTCTGTGATCACTTACAAAAGGCATGAAGCTTGCTAGATAGACGTTAGGGTTTTCTTTTTTATGCACTGCCTCAAAGATGCCTTCTTTACTTAAATCATATTTTTCCTGAAAGGCCTCGGCCAGCTCTATGGGCATACGTTTATAGAGCCACTCGGAGAGCATTATTTTGCCGAAAAATGATCCACTTCCTTCGTCACCTAGAATGTATCCCAATGCAGGTACTTCTTCATGCTCTTTACTTCCGTCAAAGTAACAAGAATTTGAACCTGTACCAATTATGCAGGTAATTCCTATTTCACCTTGAGAAGTAGCTAGAGCTGCTCCAGTAAGGTCATGATCCACTATCACTTTCGTGGCTTTGTCAAAGTAAGTTGCCAGTCCCTTTTGGATGATGGCGTTACGATCGGCACTAGAGCATCCTGCACCGTAGAAGTAAACTTCTTCTATGGTATTCTTTATGGTGTTAAACAATTCGTTTTCTCTCAGTTTAGAAATTACGAGCTCGGAAGTATGAAAAAAAGGGTTGAAACCCATGGTATAGGTATGCTGTTGATTACCCTTCGCGTCTATCGCTATCCAATCACACTTGGTTGACCCACTATCTGCCACTAAAATCATCTGTATATTAATTATTTACGAGCAAACTTAGTGTAAAATTTACACTTTGAAAAAAATAGCTAATTTTACCCCTCTAAAAATATAAAAGAGCCTTATCATATGAATGAAAATATGCAGAATCAGACTAATCCAAACGTATCCGTAGATTGTGTTGTTTTTGGGTTTGATGGCTCTGAGCTTAAGGTTCTCCTATTGCAGCGTGATCTTCGTGATAATTTAGATTTAGATGATGATACGCTAGTACTACCCGGGGATCTAATAGTAGATGATGAAGACCTAAGCGAGGCAGCAACTCGTATTTTAAAGGGGCTCACTGGACTTAAAAATATTTTTTTAGAACAAATAGGTGCCTTTGGTAATCCGAGTAGGCTAAGTAAAGAAAAGGATAGAGTTTGGTTAGAGGCTATTCGTCAAAATCCTGAAGCTCGCGTAATCACTATAGGTTACTTTGCTTTAATTAATATTAAAAACTACAAAATAAAACCAGCTGGATTTGCTAAGCACGTCACATGGTCTGACTACCATCATGTCAGTGACCTAGGTTTTGATCACAATGAAATAGTGGATGCTGCTAAACAGAAGCTAAGAGATAAGTTATACAGAGAGCCTGTCGGTTTTGAACTACTGCCACGGAAGTTTTCTCTTCATCAATTATATACGCTGTATAGCGAGATAATGGATGCGGAGATAGACCGACGTAACTTTAGAAGAAGGATGCTTAAGACTGGTTTTCTTAAAGAAACAGATGAATTTCAGGAAGGAGTGCCCCACAAGCCCGCTAAGCTATACACTTTTGTAAAAAAAGAATTTGATAACGTAAGCAAAACCAATTTTAAATTTTATTAAGATGAATAATAGAAAACCACGTCTAAGTTTTTGGCAGATATGGAATATGAGTTTTGGATTCCTTGGAATCCAATTTGGTTTTGCTCTACAAGGAGGATTCATGTCTCGTATTTTTCAGACGCTAGGAGCAGAGCCTCACGATATTCCTGGCCTTTGGTTGGCAGCACCATTAGCCGGACTTATCGTACAACCAATTATTGGATATATGAGTGACCGTACCTGGAGCACACGCTATGGACGCAGAAAACCTTATTTTCTAATAGGGGCGATACTTGCATCTATCGCTCTTTTTTATATGCCACACTCGCCTATACTTTGGGTAGCAGCTGGTAGTTTGTTAATTCTGGATGCTTCCATTAATATTAGTATGGAGCCCTTCAGAGCTTTGGTAGCTGACAAGTTGGATGAGTCTCAGCGTTCATATGGGTTTATGGTGCAGACACTTATCATAGGCATAGGAACATGGGTAGCTAGCCAGCTTCCATTAGTACTCACTAAGATGGGAGTGAGCAATGAAGCTGCTGATACAATGATACCAGATAATGTTAAGTATGCATTTGCCATAGGAGCATTGGTGTTTTTATCGAGTATATTGTATACCATATTCACTACGAAGGAATATCCTCCGGATGATTTAGAGGAGTTTGAAAAAGAAAAACAAGAGTCTGCAGGATTTGTAAATGCTTCCAAGGAGATAATTCAGAATATCCTAGAGATGCCGCTTACGATGAAGAAGCTTGGGGTGGTTCAGTTTTTCTCTTGGTTTGCCTTCTTCACGATGTGGAGCATGGCTACACCCGCACTTACGGAACATGTTTTTGATTCTCCTAAGCCAAATTTAGAGTTAGTCAACCAACAAAATATAGCAGAGATGCAAAGCTATAAACTAGCTGATGCTAGTTTTAATGATGCTGCAGATCTAGTAGGCTCAGCAATGGGTACATATGGTTTAAGTTCTATGGTATTTGCGCTACTATTTGTTGTAATTACGAGTAGGTTTACGATCAATAGAAAACTGGTACATATGGGGAGTCTTATTATAGGTGGACTAGGTTTTGTGCTTATGTACTACTCGTCCAGTCAGCAAATGCTGCACGTCTGCTTTGCCCTAATTGGAATATCTTGGGGAAGTATACTCTCATTGCCGTATGCGATGCTAAGTAGCTCTATAGACCCCAAAAAAATGGGGATATTTATGGGGTTGTTTAATATGTTTATTGTTATACCTCAGATAGTAGCAGCGCTAGGTGGGATAAACATACTCTCGGAGACGATATTTGGCTCCGCCACTATAAACAGAATGTTGTTAGCTGGGTCATGTTTGATACTTGCAGGTCTTAGTAATTTGCTTATTACCAATAAAAAAGCAATCCGTTTTCAAGCAGAAGAGTAAATGCTACTTCTCGCTGTATAGTTTTTTAGTGTCGGGATTCCAACCTTCAATGATTAGTTTCTTCCAGTGAAGTGTTCAGACATGGCTGATTACGCTATGTCAAACGCTAAAAGATGCAAGGGTATTTAAGGGTAGGAGAAAGGACCGTACATTTTATGAATGATGAAAGTGGTAATTGTTGCTCTCTTTTCGACTGTTAAATTTTAACAATAATGAAAAAGAATCATTTCTAGGCAAGAAGCCGTTTCTTTATCTGGTTTGTAGTTGGTACCTCATCCATAATAGATTTGGGTTGAAGAAAAACAGGATATACACCTTCTTGAAATTTGGATTACTGTAGTGGTCCATTAGATAAGGGCGAAATTTGATTATCATCTGTATGAGCTTAGATTCGGAAGGGATATATAGCACGCTATGTCTTCTTCAAAATGCCTTACCTATGTTATTTTATGAAAATCTGTGCGTCAAAAGAATAGCCGAGCTCAGGTTATTAGAAAGAGGGGTATTGATAATTTATGCTGTAGTAATGCTTCCTGTTTGTAGAAAGGTAACTAAATGGGTTTTTAAGTCTGGATGAAGAAAACAAAAAAAGGTCTCTATCGAAAATTTCGATAGAGACCTTAATCTAGATTAGTTATTAATCTGTTTTATTTTTTAGTGAACGTAATGCTTTTAGTCTCAGCAGCTGCATCTATGATAAGTGCTATATCGTAAACTCCATCCGCTTTTGCTTGCATGTTTCCTCCATTATCTTGGATGTCTCCAGCATCAGGACCAGCTACTATGTCACTATAACCTTCGTTTATATCATCCCAAGTACCTTCAGTTCTTAGTTTGAAACCACCTGCAGAAGCTAATTCTACACCACTGTAATTCCAAGTATAGGTATCACCGTCTTTAGTTGGAGTAGTAGCAAAAAGCTCTCCATCCCAGTTTCCGTCTTTTACACCGTCACCAATAAGACCTACAGATACTGCAGAGTAATCTCTAGCAGGTAAGTCGCCAGTTTTAGTAAATACAGCAGTGTGACCAGAACCAGAAGTCCAAGTCATAGAAACATCATATACACCGCTACCGTCAGTGAAGTTTTCACCTCCGGCTACTAAAGCACCAGTGAAACCAGCACTTGCAACATCGTTACCAAAGTTCGTATTGAACTTAATACCTTTTTTACCGCTGCCTAAGTCTACAGTTGAGTCTATCTCTACTTTCCAACCACCTGAGTAACGGAATTTCCATTCGCCACCACTCATTTCAACACCAGAAAGACTCCAAGTCATGGTAGTCATATCGAATGCAGGAGCATCAAATTTAGTGTCACTTGACCATCCACCTGGAGTAGACTGACCTATGAATCCCCACTCTACTGGTACTATAGCACCTTTACCAGTTTCAGTGTCTATAACTACTTGGTATAGACCGTCGGCAGGCACAGTGAATTTAGCATCTGTCACAGCTATAGCACCTCTCTGGATGTCTACCTGTGGCTCTTCGTTACCTCCCATAGCAGAAGCCCAGCTATCACCTGGTCCCCAAGTCGTACGTTCAGCTCCGGCAACTTGAATGATGTTTACACCATCACCCGCTTTAAGAGCGGTGAAAATGCTAAGAAGTGTAGGTCGAGGATCTTGAGTCTCTGCATTCAGCACTTCGTTTCTAACAGGCTTCATAGTAGCCTTGATGTCGAATCCTGTAAAGGCTGATGAAGAACCTTGTATGTAGAAACCATCTTCTACAAGTTCATCTGTTCCTCCCGGAGTTACATCTTCATCTTCTTTACAAGAGTTTAGCGTAATTACACCAAATAGTGCAGCTAAGATAGCTACTTTTTTAATTGAGTTTAAGAATAAATCTTTCATTTTTGTTTGTGTTAATTGTTTATATATAAGTTAATTATAAGCCTAGGTTTGGGTTGGCATCTATAGCCCACTGAGGAATAGGGAAGGTAGTTCTGTCTGGCCCACTTGCAGGTTTTTCCCACCAAGAGTTACCAAATTTACCAAAACGTATCAAATCTTGTCTTCTATGTCCTTCGCAGAATAATTCTCTTCCACGCTCCGCAAGTATATCATCTAATCCAAATCCAGAGGTGCTTACTCCAGCTCGATTTCTTATTACTTGGATGTAAGAATCTCCGTCACCAGGACCTCCATTACGTACGGCACACTCTGCTTTCATAAGGAGTATATCTGCATATCTGAATAGCGGGAAATCATTGTTTAAGTTTTCCTGAGCACCTTCTTCTATTTCGTATTTTTTGACACGAGCACCACTCATACGTATTTCTGCAGAGGTTTTATCTGCACCTATTATTAAGCTTGGAATTTCTGGAGTCAAAACCAGGTCTGCACCTGCCGTCTCGTCAAAAAGTTTATTCCCAGCTTTGTCGTATTGTTGGCCTACCATAAACCAGCCGGACTTTCTTTTGTCTCCAGATTCATAGCTATTGTAATGGTCTTCTACAGCTGCAAATCCATTCCATGGTCCAACAGCCATACCAAAGGTCTTATCACTCAAATAGTGCAGCGTTCGCATATGCAGTCTAAATCCTTGTCTCTTGTCTTGGTCAAAAGAGATATTGAAAATATGATCAGGTGAGTTAGAGTTGTTGGCAGTGAAAGGTGAAAGTACACTATTCGCATCTACGGAGTAGATACCAAGATTTATGACACTGTCACAGTAGGCTTCGGCTGTAGCGTAATCTGCAGATCCAGTATAGACTTCAGCATTCAGGTAAAGCTTAGCCAACAAGGTGAAGGCCATTCCTTTGGTCGCAAATGATTTAGGACCTGATACAGGTAGTTCGTTTATATTCTCCTTAATATCTTGCAGTATGAAGTCATAGATTTCTTTCCTAGTTGTTTTAAATGGCTCTTTTGGTGCTTCAGAAAAGGAAGTGATTAGAGGTACATCACCATAATTATCCAATAGTAAATAGTAGGCAAAAGCGCGCAATACTTTCAGCTCTCCTATGATGTTTTTCGTCGCTACAGAGGTGTTTCCACTGAGCTCTAGGTCTTCTATATTTCTGTTGCATTCATTTACCAAGTCATAGATTTGACTCCACATAGAGTTTACAGCATCCACATCGTTACTCCAAGTATGAGTATGTAATACTCTCCATTTCCCTCCATCATCCCAATCTGTGAGTCGAGTAGGGAATACCACTTCGTCACTAGTAACTTCCTGAGCCCAAAACCACCATCCTGCATCATCAATGAGGTCTGATAGTTCTTTGTATGGAGCTATGGCCTTAAGTTCGGGTGAGGTAGGATCTAATAGACTGCCATCTTTAGCAATGTCATCAAACTTCGTGCAGCTTGCTAATCCTGCGACTATTAATAGATATGTTAGTGTTTTTTTCATTGTTCTTGATTATTAATTAAAAGCTTGCATTGACACCAAATGTAATACTTCTCGTTCTAGGATACACATCATATTGATCTCTGCCAAACTCAGAACCACTGAAGTTAAGCTCTGGATCTAGACCGGTGTATTTGGTCCACATCGCTAAGTTAGTACCATTTGCATAAATCCTTAGGTTCTTTACTTTTTTATTTTCTTTCATCGGGATGTTGTACCCTATAGATAGATTGTCCAATTTTATAAAATCTCCATCTTCTAGGTAGTAATCACTAAAGTTTTCACTAGGAGTACTTGTTACTCCTCTATCTCGCTCCTCTAATGAGCTTTTCAGGACATTTAGTGTAGGTGCTTGTGCAGTATTACTGAATACTAATCTAGTCACGTTAAATATCTGATGCCCAAATATACCACGCAGAGCTATACTGGCATCGATGCCTTTCCAAATTTGAAAATAATTTGACCAACCAATAATTGCGTCGGGTTGTGCATTACCTACATAAACTCTTTTTGCTACAGTCCAGTCTCTAGTCACGCCTCCGGCTTCAGTTTCAAACAGGAATGCTCCATCCGCTGAGATTCCTCTATAGACAGGGAGATAAAATGAACCTAGTGGCTGACCTGCTTCAATCTGCTGAGTGTATAATCCAGCTCCTACCAGACCTGGGCCAGAAATGGTAAGTTTTTGAATTGGATTAATACCATTACCTAAAGAGATCGTTTGCTGAATATTTCTTGAGAAAACAAAGGTAGTCTTCCACTCAAGGTTCTTGTTCTTAATCGCAACGGCATTTATTGAAAACTCTATACCGTCATTTCTTATTTCTCCAAGATTTTGATACTGTCGTCTCTCTCTCTCTGGCGGTACATTGAGTGCTACCTCCATTACTAAGTCTTTAGAAGTCTTGCGATAGAGCTCTAAAGATCCAGTGATTCTGTTTTTAAAAAATCCATAATCCAATCCTATATTCAGTTCATTTAGTATCTCCCACCCTAAATCAGGGTTTACTTTTACGTCATTCACTCTATTAAAGACCACTACATCATTTCCCGATCTATCCTGACTTAAACCTGAGGGTCTGAACACTACTTGGTTAGCACCTTCTGGTATGTTTGTATTACCAGTAACACCATAACCAACTCTTAGTCTCAGATCCGATACTCGTTGGATATCTTTCATGAATTTTTCTTTGGTGAGTACCCAAGCTCCTGAAGCGGCGTAGAATGTACCCCATTGTCTATTAGCCCCAAACTTAGAAGATTTATCTCTACGCAGAGATAGCGTAGCATAGTATTTCTTATCTAAATCATACGTAGCTCTTGTGAAGAAAGATGCCAAACCTACACCAGCAGCTGCGTCACTATTCACATCTCCATATATAACTTCTGAGTATGCTCCAAGATTATTTGATCCTGTACTATCATTGAATGAGTTTTCAGCTTTAGCTGAGAATCCGTTTTTCAAAGTCTGTTGCCAGGAATGCCCCCCTATAACATTGAGATTATGTATTTGAGCAAACGTCTTAGTATAAGAAATAACTTCGTCGATGTATCTATACTCCTCATTGTTATAGTACCTTTCTCCAGATCCATTGGTTCTGTTAGAGAATGAGGTACTGGGTTGAGATTTGAAACCTTGAGCATCATTACGAGCATACGCAGTATTAACAGAAGCTGTAAGTCCTTCAGCTAGTGTGTAAGTGAATTTAGCATTACCGAGCAATCGCTTGGCATCTCTGTCATCCTGAAGTTGATCTAGCATTGCTACAGGGTTATTGTATTGGAAGCTTCGGTCTGACTCAAAGTAACTGCCGTCTGCATTATATACAGGGTCAGTAGGACTCCTGCGCATAGCTTGATACACTGCATTTTGTGGGTCACTACCCCCGTCATACTTCTTGTAGCTATTTTCCTCCATAGTACCACTGAGTCTGAAGTTCATTACAAGTTTATCATTCAATGCTTTTTGAGAGATGTTCATTCTACCGATGTACCTATCCTTGGTCGTACCTTTAAGTACACCATCTAGATTATTCGCAGATATGGACACCCTAAAGTTACCAGACTTGTGCGTTTGATTTACAGCCACAGTATGTTGTTGTGATACCCCTGTTTTGTATATTTCATCTTGCCAGTTTGTATTGGCACCCCCATCTTGAAAGTTAGCAGAACCTATATCAGTTGCTAATTGGCGTATTTCGTCACCAGATAGGAACTCTAATCTATTTGCTACGTTATCTATAGATACAAAACCAGAATACTCTACCGTGGTAACAGGTTCTCCATTTCCTATAGCAAGGTTAGAACCCCTGGTAGTAATTATTACTACTCCATTTGCTCCTTGAGTACCATAGAGAGAAGTAGATGCAGCGTCCTTTAATATGTTAAAAGATGCTATATCATCTGGATTAATAGTGGTAGGGTCTATACCTACTACTCCATCTACTACGTATAGTGGATCGGTGCTTCCCGTTACACTTGCAGAACTTCTAATATTTACACTAAATCCTTTGTTGGGATCACCACCTGACTTTGATACATTCACACCTGCAGCCTTACCTTGTATACCTTGTATAGGGTCTGTCACACGACCTTTAATAAGTTCATCAGCTGTTACCTGAGTTACAGCTCCTGTTTTATCACTTTTTTTCTGTGTACCGTAAGCAATAACTAGCACCTCATCCAGTTTGTCTTCCGACACCATGAATACGGAAAAGTTAGTCTGATTACCTAGCTCAATGATTTGGGTGGTATATCCCACAAAAGATATCTTGATACTAGAGACTCCGGCGGGCACTGTCATCGTAAACTTGCCTTCAGTATCGGATATAGCACCTCCCTTGGCACCTTCAGGAGTCACGTAAGCACCAACTAGAGCTTCTTTAGTGTCTGCATCTTGTATAGAACCTGTGATTTGGGATTGAGCATAAGAAAATGCTGCTAAAAACAGGGCGAATAGGAGTACACTTCCACGCTGAATACTTGCTGTTGTTTTTTTCATTTGTTGGCTTAAAATTAACTTAGTGTCATTTTTACACTAAGTATTGCAGTCACAAATATATATTTTAGGTAATATAAACCAAATTTTATGGTTTATATTTTTGTCCGATTTTAATAAGTTTATTGCTATTAATTTATTGATAATAAGAGGTTTAATTATATAGTAGAGTGTTGAGACAAAATAATAATTAGAAAAGACTTAGTGTCATTTTTACACTATTAGTTGACAGAGAGTATAAATTGATGCAATTTTGGGCCTATGAATATCAAATCTTATCCTTTAGGTATTATTGGTGTATTAATGTGTTTTACAACTTATGCTCAAGTGGTGAGTACCACGCCATCTTTTCCAACTATTACAGATGCTATTACTATTACTTTCGATGCAGCAGAAGGTAACGGTGGTTTAGCTGGTTTTACCGGAACACTATATGCTCATACAGGAGTTATTACAAATTTAAGTACGTCCAACTCTGATTGGAAGTACGTACAGGGTACTTGGGGAACAGCCAATGCTCCACTTATGACAAGCATAGGTGGCGGCAAGTACATCTTATCTATACCAGACATAAAAGCATTTTACAGTGTGCCTGCTGGTGAAGACGTAGAAAAAATTGCCATACTTTTTCGAAATGAAGCTGGAGATAAGTCTGGACGAGCCTCAGATGGCGGAGACATTTTTATTGATATTTTTCAACCCGGCCTTTTTGCAAGTTTCACTAAGCCAATAGTCAACAGTATGTATAGTGTAGGGGAGACGATAGAACTTGTTTCAGAGTCTTCTGTTGCAGGTACTCATATCCAATCGCTAAATGGGGCGTCTGTAAAAACAGGCAGCGGTAATGTACTTACTCATACACTTACGGCAACTACTGCAGGTAATTTTACTGCCACACTATCTGTTTCAGATGGAATGAGTACTGCTACCGATACCGTATCTTTCGTAGTGAACCCTGCAGTGAATACTGCCAATTTCCCAGCAGGAAACAAGCTGGGAATCAACTATAATTCAGCCACGAGTATCACGTTGGGTTTGTATGCTCCTTTTAAAGAGTATGTGTATGTACTAGGAGATTTTAATGATTGGACAGTAAATACCGACTTTTACATGAACCGTGATCAGGATAATGCCACTTGGTGGATTACTATAAACGGTCTAGAGCCTGGTAAAAAATATGCATTTCAATATCTCGTAGATGGGAATATTAAAATAGCAGATCCGTTTAGTGCATTGGTCTTAGATCCTGGTAATGATAGGGCTATAGATGCTAGTACTTACCCAAATCCACATCCGTATCCGGATGGTAAGACTACGGGGTACGCTACGCTCTTAGAAATGGATAAGCCCTTGTACAGCTGGGAGGTGACAGATTTTGATGCACCAGAAGAGAATGAGTTGATAGTCTATGAGTTGCTCGTCAGAGATTTTGTATCCGCTCATAATTATGAGACGGTACTAGATTCTTTGGACTATTTAGAAAAATTAGGGGTAAATGCTATCGAGCTTATGCCTGTAAATGAGTTTGAAGGAAACGAGAGTTGGGGCTATAACCCTTCCTATCACAGTGCGTTGGATAAATACTACGGTACTCCAGAATCATTTAAAAAACTAGTAGACGAATGCCATAAGCGAGGGATAGCAGTGATTTTAGATGTGGTATACAATCATGCATTTAGTCAAAACCCGCTGTGTCAATTGTATTGGGATGCGACGGCATTCAAACCTACTGCACAGAGTCCATATGTAAATCCAGATGCCAAGCATGACTTTAATGTAGGATATGATCTCAATCATGAAAGTCCAGCTATACGCCAGTATGTAAAACAGACTATGGAATGGTGGCTCACAGAGTATAAAATAGATGGTTTTAGATTTGACTTGAGTAAAGGCTTTACGCAGAAAAACACGCTCGGTAACGTAGGAGCATGGGGACAATATGATGGCTCTCGTGTAAATAATATTAAGCGTATCTATAGTGAAGTGAAAGCTGTGAATCCAAATGCTTATGTCATTTTAGAACACTTTGCAGAAAATACGGAAGAAAAAGACTTAGCAAATTATGGCTGTATGTTTTGGGGGAACTTAAACAAGGAGGGTACAGAGGCTGCTATGGGATATAATTCTAATTTTAGCGGTGCATACCATAAAAATAAAGGGTGGAATAATCCCAAAAATATTGCTTTTGTGGAAAGTCATGACGAAGAACGGATGATGTATAAGAGTCTTCAGTTTGGTAATACGAATGGAGATTACAGCGCAAAGGATATCGACATAGCCTTGGATAGAAATGAGTTGGTATGGGTTGTTTTTAGTGCTATTCCCGGTCCTAAGATGATTTGGCAATTTCAAGAGCTAGGATATGACTATAGCATAGATTTTAATGGAAGAGTAGGTAATAAGCCTATAAAATGGGACTATTACAACGCGAGTAATCGCAAGGATGTATATAAAGTGATGGCTGAAATGAATAAGTTAAAAGCTACCTACGATGCTTTTGACGGTGCAGATGTCAGCTTAGATTTAGGTGGTAAAGGAAAGCGTGTACACCTGACTAATGCAGATCAAAACTTTGTGATTATGGGAAATTTTGATGTAACAAGTATTGATATGGTCGCAGATTTTCAAAGTGCAGGAATGTGGTATGAGTACTTTAGTGGAGACAGCATAAGTGTCACCGATATCAAGATGGAACTAAGCTTTGCCGCTGGAGAGTATAGCGTATGGACAGATAAGCGTATCAAAACGGAACAGCGAGTGAGTAGTGTAGATGAGTACAATGTGGGCCTAAGCATATATCCAAATCCGATACAAAATGAAGTGTACATTAGTTTGAGAGAAGGTATGGCCACTCGATTTACATTGTTAAACACCAATGGTCAAAGTGTTCTAGCACAGGACTTGACTAACTCTAAAGACTTTGTTATAGCTACAGGAGCACTGAGCCGCGGGATTTATTATCTCCAAGTATATACTGCAGCCGGCAGAATCACTACCAAGCTAGTGAAGTAAGCTGTACGTAACATATAGATGAAAAAGAGTCGCCACTA